>DASWQX010000488.1:0-9385 GCA_036403495.1 Thermoanaerobaculia bacterium | reverse complement strand
GCTCCACCTCCAGCTCGTCTTTCTCCTCTCCTTGCCCCAGCCGCAGCGACTTCATGACCAGGAAGTGATACTTGCCGTAGTCCTCCAGCTTGGGGCGCTGCCCGCAGTTGAGCACGTCCTCCAGCGCCAGCGGATGGAACTCGAAGAGCCTGCCGAGCCCCTCCAGGAAAGGGACGTCGTTCAGCCCCTCGACGTTGATCCAGGTGACGGTCGGGGTGTCGCGGTAGTCCGCCAGCTCCTCGACGCTTTTGATCTCCCGCTCGTCCAGGTGGTCGGGCCCGTAGTCGATGACGGTGACGCGGACGGCCGCCGTCGCCGAGGGGTCGGGGGCGCGCAGGGTCCCCGGTGCCGTCCCCGGAGGGTGGTACCGCATCCCGGCTCTCATCCGTCTGCCCGCCACAACGGCCATACCTTCTCCTCCTCGTCCGCCGGACGGCGGGCGCGGGGGGATTATGTCGCAGTGCGGGCTCGGGCGGGAGGGGACGCTACGGGCACCCTTCGCCGGCCAGGCTCGCCACGGCGGCGCAGGCGTCCACCTCGCCGACGGGGTCGGCGGCGATCGGATGGGAGGTCTTGTGGAGGATCGCCGAGACCTCGGCCGGGGTGAGGCGGGGGTTCTTCTCGAGCAGGAGGGCGGCGACCCCGGAGATCTCGGCCGCGGCGGCCGAGCTGCCGGAGAAGAGGTCGTAGGCGCCGTGCGGCATGGTGGTGAGGATGTCCACCCCCGGCGCGGCCAGCGTGGCGAGGGAGCTCCCGGGCGGCATGGTGGGGGAGCCCTGGAGGTCGTCGCTCCCGACGACGCCGATCACCCCCCTGTAGCTGGCCGGGAAGTCCTGCGCGGCGCTGCCGCCGTCGGCCGCCACCACCACGATCCCCTTCGCCAGGGCGTGGTCGATCAGCTTGCCGAGCAGCGGATCGGCGGGGCCGGACAGGCTGAAGTTGAGGATCTGCGCCCCCTGGACGATGGCGTAGTCCACCGCCTTGGCCAGCGTGTAGCTGGTGCATACCGCCTGGCGCATCCCCGGCGGCTGCTCCCAGCAGGCCTTGAGGGCGTAGATCTCCGCCTGCGGCGCGGCGCCGGCGATCCCGACGTCGTTGTTCGCCGTGGCCGCGATCAGCCCGGCGACGGCGGTGCCATGGATGTCGCTGGTGAAGCTGCGCTCGCCGCGGTCGACGAAGTTCTGCGCCTTCTTCACCCGCTCCCGCAGATCGGGGTGGTCGAAGTCGACTCCGGTGTCCACCACCGCGATCTTCACCCCCTTGCCGGTCGCCCGGCGGTGCGCCTGCTCCAGCCGGAGCGAGATCGAGCCGTGCTGGAGCTGGGCATAAGGGTCGCCCCCCTGGGTGCGGAAGATCTCCACGGTCTGCGCCAGGGTCACCCTGGGGTCCCTGGAGAGGTGCTGGGCCACCTCGCGCGCCGAGCCGCCGAGGGGGACCTCGAAGACGACGCACTGCTCGCCGAGCGACTCCATCGTCCAGGCGTAGACGACGCTCAGGCCGTAGCGCTGCTCGAGCGCCAGGGTGTTGTCGTTCCAGATCTGGGGCAGTGCCTTGGCGTAGGTCACCATCACCTGCCGGTCGCTCGCGGCCGGCGCGCCTCCGCCGGCGGAGGGGGCGCTGGCGCAGCCGGCGAGGAGCAGCAGCAGCAGCGCGCCGGCAAGCGCGCCGGCGAGTACGGCGCCCCGGAGCCGCGGCAGGCGGTCCCTCATCATCGGCCGGCCTTCTCCGCCCCTCCGGCGACGGGCTCGGCGAGCATCACCAGCCGCGTCTCCGAACGGAGGCGGGCGAGCACGACCGCGACCGGATCGCCGGCGGCGGGGACCGCGACCGTGTAGGCGCCGAGCGGCGAGGGACCGGCGGTGATCTCGCCTTTGACGCCATGGAGCAGGCCGCGGATCTCGAGCTCCGTCGCCTGGGGCTGGAACAGGACCGTCAGCCGGACCGTCGGGGCGGGCGCCGCTTCGGGGTTCGAAAGCGTGCGGTAAGTGGGGCTCGCCGGTGCCGCGGTCGGCGCCGCTCCGGACGTGCCCGGCCGCCGGAGGCTCCAGCCGAGGGCGCCCACGAGCAGGAAGATCGCCGCCGCCTGCGCCACCAACGCCCAGCGCAGTGGGCGTGGCGTCGACCGCACCAGCGGCCGGAAGGCGGCGACCAGCCGCGGGCCGGTTCCCGCCTGCCGCTCCTCGCGCTCGCTCTCCTCGATGCGGGCGAGCATCCTTTGGAGCTGCACCGGGTGGGGCGACGGGGCCACCTCGCCGGCGCGCACGATCTCATCCGCCGTCCGCCGGCAGACCCGCGTCTCCTCCTGGCAGCGGGGACAGGCCGCGAGATGGGCCTCCACCCGCTCCCGCTCGCTCACGGCCAGGGTGCCGTTGACGTACCAGGGGAGCATCTCCCACACCCGCCGGTGGCTGCGCTCGCCATGTTCCTCGCGCTGTCGCATGGTTTTGGTTCTCCTAACCAGCATATCCGGAGATGCCCAGCTCCGGCAGCAGCTCCTTGAGCCGCCGGCGGGCGTGGAACATCCGCGTTTTCACCGTGTTCACCGGGCAGCCCACGATCTCCGCGATCTCGGGGTAGGCCAGCCCGTAGTAATACGTCAGCTCGACGACCGCCCGCTGCCCCGGCGACAGCGCGGTGAGCGCCCGGCTCAGCACGCCGGCCAGCTCCCGCCGCGCCGCCAGGCTCTCCGGCTCCTCGTGGTCCACCGGCTCGGGGTCCTCGGGGTTCGCCTGCTCCTCCGTCCGCCTGGCCAGCGCCTTCAGCGCCTTGTGGTAGGCGATGCCGAAGATCCAGGTCGAGGGGCGCGAGCGGCCGTCGAAGCTCGCGGCCCCCTTCCAGATGGCGAACATCACGTCGTTCAGCACCTCTTCCACCAGCTCCGCCCGCCGGGTCAGCTTCAGCAGGTAGCCGAACAGCCGCCGGTAATAGAGGTGGTAGAGGGACTCGAAGGCCTTGCGGTCCTTCGCCGCCACCTTGCGCAGCAGGGCCAACTCGGAATCGGACGACGACAGTGCGGAGGGCATCGTGGAGAGTATGTTCCGGAAGTCCCGGAAACGGTTCAACGGCGCGCGCTGAACCTTTTCTCCTCCTCCGGGAACCCATAGCCGGATCTT
This sequence comes from Thermoanaerobaculia bacterium, assembly GCA_036403495.1. GTDB lineage: Bacteria > Acidobacteriota > Thermoanaerobaculia > Multivoradales > UBA5704 > DATARR01. Next base: position 6,272 of record DASWQX010000488.1, on the reverse strand, counting down.
TCGCCGTTCCCTTTGCCGTTCCCTCTGGAGGAGACACGCTTCATGGCTCACCGTCCGCTGGCCGCCCTCGCGCTCGCCGCTCTCCTGCTCGCGGGCTGCGGCACGGTGAAGAGCCCCACCGAGCCGTCGACCCCCACGGGCGGCGGCACGGCGCTCACCTTCGCGCAGATCCAGGCGCAGATCTTCACGCCGGTCTGCGCCAAGGCGGGGTGCCACGCCGCCGGCTCGTCGCCGTCGGGGCTGGTGCTCACAGCCGGCCAGAGCTATGGCAACCTGGTGGGGCGGCCGGCGGCCGAGAACAGCTCGCTCGCCCGCGTCTCACCGGGGAATCCGGACGCCAGCTACATCATCCTGAAGCTCCGCGGCGATCCCAACATTACGGGCGAGCGGATGCCGCTGGGCGGCCCGTACCTCTCCGCGGACCAGATCGCCGGCATCGCGGCGTGGATCCGCGCGGGCGCGCCGAACAATTGAACGGCCTGACGACCTGACAGGGAGTAAACGGATGCGAACGCTCGTGCCGGCGGCCCTCCTGGCCGCCCTGCTCCTCGCCGGCCCCGCCGCGGCCCAGACCTCCGGGCCCTACGATCCCGTGCGCCGCGATCCGGTGGGCGCGATGCTGATCAACGGCGCGACCCCCTACACCGTGGGAGCGCGCGAGATCGAGCTGCTCTTCACCCACCGCTTCCAGCAGCCGGTCAACGACGGCGGCAACTCCCACAACCTCTGGGGGCTCGACAGCGGCTCCGACGTCGGCCTCGGCGTCGCCTGGGGCCCCACTTCGCACCTCGACTTCTCGCTCTACCGCGAGTCGTTCCAGGAGGACTTCGAGCTGGCCGGGAAGTTCCTGGTCTTCGAGCAGGCGCCGCGCCTGCCGCTGACGCTCGCCGTGCGCGCCGGCGCCGACCTCCTCCGGCGCCCCGGAGTGGCGGACCCCCACCGCCCCTTCGTCCAGCTCCTGCTGGCGCGCAGGCTCGCCGCCGGGGTGAACCTCTTCGTCTCTCCCTCCTGGGTGCGCGACACGCCGGCCCTGCGCAACGCCTTCAACGTCCCCCTCGGCCTCACCTTCCCCCTGGGGAGCAGCAGCCTGATCGAGATCGAGTACATCCACGCCAACCGCGACCTGAAGACCAGCCAGGACGCCTGGCACGTCGCCCTCTCCAAGTCCCTGGGCGGCCACATCTTCGAGGTCGTCCTCGGCAACTCGCGCGCCACCACGGTCGACCAGATGCTGGGGGGCGACTCCGCCGCCGGCTTCCGCCGGCGCGACGTCCGCCTCGGCTTCAACATCATCCGCGACTTCTCCTATTGATCGCATCCCGGAGGGAGGCCTGATCCCATGCCGCGCAAACCCGTCCGCCGTCTCCTCGGACTCGCGATGTCCCTCCTCCTCACCGCCTGCGCCGCCTACCAGGCCCAGCACGCGCCGCCCCCCGCGGCGCCGTCCGCCGCGGGCGAGCCCGGCGAAGCCCTGCCCGAAGCCGCCCACCCGGAAGGGAACTTCACCGCCCTCTCCGACGGCGCCCAGATCTCGCGCATCAAGGGCGAGGTGGAGCAGACCAAGGCCAACCTCGCCCAGAAGGGGCAATACGCCTGCTGCGTCCGCCCCGCCTGCACCGAGTGCCTCCTCAAGTACGGCCACTGCCACTGCCGCGACGCCGTCCGCAAGGCCGGCCCCTGCTGCGGCGAATGCACCGAAGGCTGGATCGAAGGCAAAGGCGCCGTCGAAGGCGTCACCGCCTGGGAGGTGCTGGAGCGCAAGAAGAAGATCCTGGAAGACGCGAATGGGAAGGCGGGTAGGGAGAAGCCGCAGGGGGAGAAGCAGCGGCAGGAGCGTTAGGGCCGCCGTCCGCCAGGGCGTAAACGCCCGGGCTACGCCTCAAAGAAAAGCCTCCTAAAGGAGGCTCAATCTCTCCGTCCGCGCTTTGAGCCGGCTTCAGCCGGCTTTTCTTTTGAAGCGTAGCCCGGTGCCTTTAGGCCCCGGGTGGCACAGGCCACCGACATCCCCGATCCGCCCCCCCCGGCACGCCTTTCGCAACCCGCCACCCCGTATGGCCGGCTCCGCCTGCGGGTGATGTCCGCCGGAAACATGTCGCCAGGGTCCTGGCGGCCTCACCGCCGTTGATCTGTTCCTCCGAAACGTGAGGTTACTAAACCTTGGCGTGAACACGGTGTCTTCCCCGTTCGCATGGACACAACTGGCTCTGCTCCGGCAGCGGTCCCCCGGCATCGGGGGGCGCGGCCGCGCGGCGCCGGCCAACCTGCGAAATCATAGGAGGAGGGAATCGTGAGAAAGAAGACAGGTTCAAGGATAAAGGCCGCAGTCGTCATCTTGTTCGCAAGTCTCATCGTCGGCGCTTTGCCATCCCGCGCGCAGGATCTCTCCAAGCTTGCGACGGACTTGGCGGCCAGGATTCACGATGTGAAGCATGAGCGGGTGACCGTTGTCGACTTCGTCGATCTCGACAAAAAGCCGAGCCGCCTCGGCCAATACCTCGCCCAGCAGCTCCAGGCTACCCTGGCAGCTCCCCAGAACAAGCTGAAGGTCGTCGACCAAAGCCAGGTCGGCGCACTGATGGAACAGATGGAAAAGCTGAACGAAGGCCTGATCGATCCCGAAACCAAGCAGGAGCTCGGCAAGATCGCCTCCACGGAAGTCGTCATCGTCGGTACGATCCTGCCTTCCTCGTTGACCGTGCACCTGGACGTTAAGGCCATTGACTTGCGCACGGCGAACCTGATCACAGCCCAGGGCACCAGCTTGGTGCGCGCCGGCTTGGTCGATCGCCTGCTGGGGTCGTCCGGCGGTGATGAGGTGAAGGTTGCCGGCACCAAGGAAAAAGCGCAGGATTCAGCAGCCAAGTCTCATGCTCCGACCCGCAGCCGTCACGATCAGGGAGTGGACTTCGATCTGGCGGGATGCTCGCTCAGTGGCGATGCGCTCACCTGCGCCGTCACCGTGACGAGCGAGGCCCGCGATCGATCCCTGGCCGTCGGGTTCGAGTCGCGGGCTTGGAACGACGCTGGCGAAGAGTACCCCCCTGACGACGTTACGGTTGCCAACTTGAGCCGCCAGAGCAACTGTACGACCAAGCAGATTTTGAAAGACGTTCCGACGCGCATGACAGTAACCTTTCCGAAATTTGGGGCTGATGATTCCATGGTCGAACGCCTCCGCCTGTCCTGGAAAGAGGCCACCAATTGCTGGGATGGCAGCTGGAGGCCCGTGGAATTCGAGAAGATCGCGGTGTCTGATGACACCGACTTTTCTTCGTCGCATGCAGGAGGCAAGGGCCACAAGGGCGGCGGCAAGTCCGCTGCTTCCGGAGGCAATGGTTCCTCCTCGCCGGGAGGATTCCTGCAGCGGCTCACCAACAAAGCGATGGACGTAGTCGAGGGTGTGATCGACAACAAGACCAAAAAGTATACGGGGGACGACAGTCAGACCGATCAAGACGGAACCACGACAACCAAGAAGAAGTCGACCAAGCCGCCGCTGTAGTCCGTTGTTGGATCGCCACGGTGACCATGGACTATCAGGACTTCGTGCTGCAGCTCGATCGCGCCCCCGAAGGGCAGGGCTTCCTGGCGCGGGTTCTCCGCTCCTCGGCGGGCGAGGCCGAGGAGCCCTTTGTGAATCCGCTCTCTCCGGGAGAGCTCGACGTTCTGTGGCGGACGGCTCACGCTACGCGGCAGGCGAGCCTGGAGCGTGGCCTGCGGGATCTCGGTGCGAAGGCCTCTCTTGCCGCGAGCAACCCAGTGGCCGCCGAGCTCTCGCTCGAGGATCTCGGCGGCCGGCTTTTCCAGGCGCTGTTTCGCGGTCCGGTACGCAGTTGCTGGTCGCGCAGCCTGGCGGAGTCGGAACGGCTTCCCGAGCGAGGGCTGAGGCTCAAGCTGCAGTTGGACGTCTCAGATCCCCTCCTCGCTCCGCTGGCGGAGTTGCCCTGGGAGTGCCTGTTCTCTCCCGAGCAGGGAGGATTTCTCGGACTGCAACGCAATACGCCCATCCTTCGGCACCTCCGCCTCCCCTTGCCGGTCGGGCAGCCTCCGCCGGCTCAGCCATTGCGCATCCTGACCGTATCGGCACAACCCAGATCGTTGCCTGCGCTCGCCCTGGAGGATGAGGGAACCCGTATTGCCGCTGCCTTGGGGGCGCTGCCGGGAGTCGAGACCCTCGCGCTCCACAACCCTACGATCGAAGAGCTGCGGGACACGTTGCTCCTGCGGGAGTTCCACGTTCTGCATTTCATGGGGCACGGCGGTTTCGATCGGGAAAGCGGTCAAGGAGTCGTATTTTTCACCGCTCCGGACAAGTCCCCGCTACCGGTAAGTGGAACGCTGCTGGCGTCCCATCTCGCCGGTCTGCACTCACTGCGTCTGGTGTTCGTCAACGCCTGCGAGACGGCTCGCGGCAACGCCCAGGCACCCTTCGCCGGAGTGGCCGCTGCTATCTTACGGGCTGGCTTGCCAGCGGTCATCGCCATGCAGCGCCCCATTCAGGACGGATCGGCGCTGGAATTCAGCCGCACGGTCTATCGTCGGCTCGCGGCCGGTGACCCGATCGACGCCGCGGTCACGGAAGGGCGTCTCGCCATCGCCCGCGGCCGGGGTGCGCTGCTCGAATGGGGGACACCCGTCCTGTTCCTGAGAGCGGAGGATGGACGGCTCTTTGACATCCGGCCGTTCCCCACGATCAACCCGCCTCTGTCCCGTCCTCCAGACGATTCTCCGGTTCCAACGCCGGTTCGCCCAAGCCGCTCGGTGGGTGCCATGCTGCTGGCGGGAGGTCTGGCGGCGGGGCTGGCGATTGGAGCCCTTCAGTGGCTTCGCGAGATACCTCAGCCAGTCACTAAGGAGGCTATGACCTCCGACCAGCCTCCTCCGACGACGGATCTCAACCCGATGGTTACGGACCATTCGTCTCCTCCTCCCGAGCAGGAAACTCCCAAGAAAAAAGTCCACACGGAGACGATCCGTCATCGGGACCCTCCGGAGGAGAAACCCGACGAACCCGTTTCGTCCCGTCTCCCCAGCCGCTCCTCGTACAAGATCGGTCAGGGCAGCTCGACATCGATTTCCTCTTTGAATACGGAGGTGGGAGCCAACTTCTACGAGACACAGGGACACGCGTTTGCCCGTTTCTGGATCTCGCCACCGGGAGAAGGGACGCTGCAGCAGCCACCGGTCGTGGGGCCGGGCTCCATCGAGTTTCCCGCTCAGAATGGGACATACCGGCTCGACGTCCTGAGTCTGGATCTGGAGGGCAAGCAGGCGACTGTGAAGTTGAGCCTGATTCCGAAGTCATCCTGACCGGCCCCTCGAACGAGCCCCGGCACGCCTTTCGCAACCCCAGCCCGCATGGCCGGCCTCCGCCTGCGGGTGATGTCCTACAACGTCGGCGGCCACGGCGCTCGGTGGTCCGCGCGGCATGTAGAGAAGGTGGCGGCGGCCATCGTGGAGGCGAAGCCGGATCTGGTGGGCCTGCAGGAGGTCCACCGGGGGACCCGGCAGTCGCGGCTGGCGGACCAGGCCGAGGCGCTTGGCCGGATGACCGGGATGGCGGTCCACTTCGGCTCCAGCTACGCGATGCCCAACGGCGGCGACTTCGGCAACGCCGTGCTCTCCCGCGGCGAGTTCCAGTCGGCGGAGGTCCACCCGCTGCCCGGGACGGGCGAGCCACGCACCCTCCTCCATACCGTCGTCCACACCACCGCCGGCCTCCCGGAATCCGCGGTCCACTTCTACGTCACCCACCTCGCCGCCTGGGGGCGGTGGGGGAGGACGGCACGGAGTGTGCAGATCTCCGGGCTCGTCGCACGCTTGAAGCAGTCGGACAGGCCTTTCATTCTGGTGGGGGACCTCAACGCACCTCCGGACGCTCCGGAGATCGGGACCCTGATGGCCGCCGAGCTCTTCCGGATGTGCGGCGACGACGTCACGGTGACCCATCGGTTCATGCGCCAGCGCATCGACTACGTGTTCGCCGATCCGGAGTGGACGACCGCCTCGTACGAGGTCATCCGCTCGGGCCCCTCCGATCACTGGCCCGTGCTCGTCGAGCTGACGCGGCACCGACCAGAGACCTGACCGGAGCCCTGAAATGGAGAGATCGAGCCCATGAGCCTGTTCAAGAAGGGTCCGCCCAAGCCGGGCAAGAAGCCGCGAGGGACGATCCAGCTCTCCTACCTTCAGGCTTTCGCCCTCCTGCTGACCCTGGTGATCCTGGTCCTCCTCCTCTGGTCGACCGACAAGGAGCACGCCTCGCACGTGCG
>DASWQX010000487.1:0-2051 GCA_036403495.1 Thermoanaerobaculia bacterium | reverse complement strand
CCGCGGGGCCCTGGCGCCGCCGCGCCCGCTCGCGCACCGCTTGGGGGGCGAGCCCGGCGAGCGATCGCGATGCCGCGGCGGCACGGCCGGCGCCAGGCTGGCGTCCGCAGATCACCTCGATCCACCCCGAGGTGACCTCGGCGGCGCGCCGCAGGCCGCGGCTGCCGGCGACGGCGATCCGCCCCTCGGACCAGCCGAGGCGGAGGGTCTCCCCCCGGGGCCCGGGGCGGTTGCCCGGCTCGGCCAGGCGCTGCAGCAGGTCGCGGGCGCGGGCGGGGCTCAATGCCGCCAGATCGGGATCGAAGAGGCCGGCGGCGTTCACGGCCGCTCCGGCCTGGGGGATCTCCAGCGGCGGGGGCGAGGGGGGCGCGAGGCGCGCCTGGGCCTGCGCCTCGCGGACGGCGTTCTCGAGGCCGGAGCGGTTGGCGGCGCTGGTGCGGTGCAGGCCGGTGCGGCCGGACTGGCGCACCCGCACCAGAACATTGCGCTCGTTCAGCTCGTAGCTGTCCTGCCGCCGCTTGCCCGTGCTCTCCTGGCCGCGGCGGACCTCCAGCCAGGAGATCTCGGTCGCCTCGGCGGTGGAGGTGGCGAGAGCGTGCTCCAGGCGTGAGACGATCTCGGGGAGCGCGACGGGACCCTCGGGAAACATCCGCGGGAGTGTACATCGCCCCCCGCGAAAACATAGCATTCAGACAGGTTTCCGAATGGCTTGCTCTTTGCACCCCATGGGTACGGCCCTGGGTGGAAGGAGCAGGGGGAGAAAACTGACATGTCGCCGAGATCCGTGCCTTTCCTAGGCTTCCTGCTTTTCGGGGTGGCGGTCGTCGCCACCCCGAACCTCTCCTATGGAGAGGACACCGCCGACCTCATCCTGAGTCACGGGGTCTTCTATCGCGTCCAGCCGCCGGGGAAGGTCGAGGGGAGCTTGGCCGTCCGCGGCGGGCGGATCGTCTACCTCGGCGCCGACGGCGGCGCCGAGGCGCTGCGCGGCCCGGCGACCCGGGTGATCGACCTCGCCGGCCGCGCGGTCACGCCGGGGCTCATCGACGCCCATTCGCACTTCGGCGGACTGGGCGAGTCCCTGGAGCAGGTCGACCTCGTCGGCGCCGCCACCTATGAGGAGGTGGTGCGGCGGGTCCGCGAGGCGGCCCGGGCCCTGCCCCCGGGAGCCTGGGTGCGGGGGCACGGCTGGGACCAGAACCGCTGGCCGGACAAGCGGTTCCCCACCCACGAGGCGCTCTCCGCGGCGGTGCCGGACCACCCGGTCTGGCTGGCCCGGGTGGACGGCCACGCCGCCCTGGTCAACGCCCGCGCCATGGCCCTCCTCGGCATCGACGCAGGCGTCAAGGACCCCACCGGCGGCCGCTTCCTGCGCGATTCGACCGGACGCCCCACCGGCGTGCTGGTCGATAACGCCAAGGGGTGGGCCGAGGGGCGGCTGCCGGCGCCCTCCGACGACGACCGGCGGCGCACGCTGCGGCAGGCCGCCCGCCATTGCGTGGCGCTCGGGCTGACCACGGTGACCGACATGGGGATCGGCGAGGGCGCCGTCCGCGCCTACCAGGCGCTCGCGGCCGCCGGCGAGCTGCCGCTGCGCGCCGCCCTCTTCCTCACCGACGACGCATCCCTGCTCGACCGGTGGTTCGCGCGCGGCCCGCTGATCGACCCCGACGCCCGGCTCAACGTGCGGGGGGTCAAGCTCTACGCTGACGGCGCCCTAGGGAGCCGCGGCGCCGCCCTCATCGAGCCCTACAGCGACGATCCGGGGAACCTCGGCCTGTTGGTATCCACCGGCGACCATCTGGAGGAGGTGGCCCGCCGGGCGCTCGCCCGCGGGTTCCAGGTCGGCAGCCACGCCATCGGCGACCGCGGCGGCCTGGTGGCGCTCGACGCCATGGAGCGGGCGCTCGGCGGGCCCAATCCGGAGGCGCGCTTCCGGCTGGAGCATGCGCAGGTGCTGCGCCTCCAGGACATCCAGCGCATGGCTCGCCTCGGGATCATCGCCTCCATGCAGCCCACCCACGCCACCTCCGACATGCCGTGGGCCGGCG
>DASWQX010000486.1:0-3540 GCA_036403495.1 Thermoanaerobaculia bacterium | reverse complement strand
CCTGAGACGCCCCACCTCCTGTCATCTAGGTCGTCCCGGTTCGATTTGGTTCTGAAAGCCATTAGGACGCCCCATGCCACGCGCACTGATATGTCCGACGCCCACGATAGCATCGCCCTTGTCATGCTCTGCGAAATGATAGAAACCAAACAGGAATGCTCACCTCAGCGTGTAGTTCGATTCTACACCGAGACGCCTACTCTTAGGCAGGCTTGGTTGCGCAGTAGGCAGCTAAAGAACATGCTCTCGTATAAAAGCTTGTCGATGGATACTCCGAAGCCGACCGACGAAGGCCGCTTCATCGTTCGCGACGCACTGTACTTCTTGGTTCGTGTCATGTTTCCTGAACTGGCTCCAAATTCTAAGCTGAAAAACGTAGGCAGGATGGAAGAACTTTTATCTCTGCTCAAGGATATCACCTTGCGCGGAGAGAAAGAATCTGAGGAAGCATTAAGATGGATCGAGTGGGAAGGCCGGACTCTGGGTGATCTAATCCGGGAATTTGAAGACTACTCTATTCTTAAATCAATTTGGGTCGACCGGAACCTGCCGGAACGCCTCCTCGACGAACTGCCTGAGTGGGGCGACGTACTTGCCTTTCTTCATGACTCTGATACCGGCGGACGGATCTTCTCCGAGATTGAAGACATTCGGCTTGAACTTGAGGGGCGGCTAGTTAAGATTAGAGTTTGGAGCGATGATTTTGAACTATTTATGACGGCTGGCAGAAATGCGAAGAAGAAAATATCAGCTTCGATCGCACATCCTATGAGGGATCTCGGGCTGGTGCGCTGGGGCTACAACCTGCCTGAATACGAGCAGGAACTATTGGCTCAAACCGTGAAGGGTCTTTTGTCGGGTAGCGAAGATGATTTGTTCTTGATTGCTGCCGATTTGGCGAGCCGTTTTGGAGTGGCCAGGAGAGATGTCGGTGCCTGCTTGTTTATGTGCGCAGTGCTTTGGGCGCTGGGTCGGTTCAGTGAAATAGCACAGCTCGTGAAAGACTGTGAGAACTCAGCAGACGATCCGCTTCCGGCGACTCTAATAGTAATTTCCGCTGCAGCACAATTGAAGACAGGAATTGTTAGCAGAGAGGAACGAGCCTCGCTTGTCAATTCGGTCTGGCGCCTCAGGGACAGTTTACCCCCAAGGGACTCTGCCGGGCTTTTGTTGGGCATAGCCTATGTATTGTATCATGCATGGAAACAAGAAACCCTAGGTAGCCAGATATATCAAAGGCCAATTTCGGATGAGGTTAGGAATTGGGCGCGAATGAGCATCTTGGCAACAGAAGAAGCAAGTCACATTTTTCCTACATCTGATTTGGCATGGGCCTTTTCTATCAATCACTGCGCTTACGTAGGAATAATAACTGGGGAAGGAGAGCACACCGAACAATACTTTATGGAGCTTCTGCGGCTACAAAGTTTTTCTTCCTGGAATAGTCGGTTCGATGACACGATTGGGATGTATTACCTTAAACTTGCGGAATCTTACCTGAATAAGCTGAGCGCGAACAAAATTGACAGACAAGAGCTCTTACTGTGCATAAGGCAGGCACAAGATTACTTTTCCAGAGCCAAACTGAGCGACTTTGGTGATATCGACCTCGATGAACATATTTCGAGGCTTGATTGGGTCCGCGTTTCGGTCTTTAGAGGATCTGAAGAACGGGCTGAGTGGTCAGCTTCTGCGAGGGAAAAGGATCCTGAGAGGTAAGCAGGTCGTCCAGCCGCTCCCCCGTCCTCCGCTCCTCGGGCGCCATCCCACGGCGGAAGATCCGCGCTCCCCGGATGCCGCCCAGGGTGGCGCGGTCCCCTTCGATCCGCAGCCAGGCCCCCTCGCGCAGGCCGACGACAGGGGTGGTGTTCTCCTCGTGGAACTCGCGGATTCGCTGCTCGCGGGTCTCGCCCATATGGGTCGAGCCGGGATCGGGGTCCAGAAAATGAGGATTGATCTGGAAGGGGACGAGCCCCAGCGCCGCGAAGGAGGCGGGCTCGACGATCGGCATGTCGTTGGTGGTCCGGATCGTGGGCGCCGCGAGGTTGGTGCCGGCGCTGCTCCCCAGGTAGGGCATGCCGGCGAGGGCCCGCTCGCGCAGGATGGGGAGGAGTCCCGAATCCTGGAGAGTCTTCAGCAGCCGGAAGGTGTTGCCGCCGCCGGTGAAGACCGCCTCCGCTCCGGCGACCGTCCGGAGCCCCGCCGCATCCGCCGTGAGGGTGGCCACCTCGACGCCGATCGCCGCCAGCCGCCGGCGGAACTTGTCGCCGTACCCCTCCCGGTCCTTGAGCGCGAAGGGGACGAAGACCAGCCGGCGGACCGCTCCCAGGAAGCCGTCGATCTCCGGCAGGACGTGATCGAGGTACCCTTCGCCATGATTGGTGGAGTTGCTGATCAGCAGAAGCCTGCGCGCCATCGGGTTCTCCTCTTCGGCCCCGGAATCGTACGTCACCGCGACGCAAAAGGGAGGAGTACGGCAACGCCATCGGCGCGCCGGGCGAGCCCTTGCGCACGCGATATAGTCCTTCTCCATGCCGCCGCGGCGACCCCGATTCGACTCGATCCCTCCCGGCGCCAGCTTCGAGGACGATGTCCAGCTCGACGAGCTCCGCCAGCCGTGGAGCCTGACATTCGGTGAGTTCCTTCGGCTCGTCCAGGAACGCTACGGCTTCACCTACCAAGAACACCGTATAGGCGACACGGAGATGGCCTACCTGACGAGCGCCGACGGAGAGCTGCGGATCCAACTGCCCGACGTGGATGCAGCCGACCAGCTCGACGCCGCGGCCACCGAGATTCTTTGCCTACAGCTTGGGATTCCGGCGGAAGACTTCGGCCTAGGCAGCTAGGCGGCCCGTAGCTCGACGATCGGGCGGACCTCGGCGGCGCCCCCCACCTGAAGGTCTGCGAGGGGGTGGGAGGCGGCCTGACGGTACATCTCCCAGTACCGCTCCGGGGCCCTGGGGACGGAGACGAACGGCTCCTTGCCGTGCTCCATCTCCAAGAGGATGTGGGCCTTGATGATTCGCTCGAGGTCGGCGAGGAGGGCCTCCTCGGTCCGCGCCTGAGTGACGAAGCAGTGTTCCAGGCAGGCAGCGATCCACCACTCCCCCCGTTTGAAGACGACGGCGTGGAGTCGGATCTCCGAGGGCTTGGCCGTGCCTTCGGGCTGCGTCTCCTGGAAGAGGGTTGCCATGGCTGTACATAGGATATCAGACTGTTTACCCTCCAGCAGACCCCGCAGCGGCACTTACGGCGTCGGCCCGAAGGGGCCAGACACCCAGGAGGGCGATCCGGGTAGAATCGCCGCCATGCTCCTCTACCGCATCGCACCCCGCCTCGCCTCGGAAGCCTTCTGGGCCGCCGCCGATCCGGCCGATCCCGCGGGGCCGGACCGGCTCCGCGTCCTCTTGTCTGATCCGTTCGAGACGCTCCCGGCCAACTGGAGCTTCGGCCGGAACCTTGACCGCACCGGCGCCTCCTTCCTGATCCCCGCGCGCCCCAGCAAGATCCTAGCGATCGGCCGCAACTACGCCGACC
>DASWQX010000485.1:0-2947 GCA_036403495.1 Thermoanaerobaculia bacterium | reverse complement strand
CCGCGATGGAGGATCAGGGTGCCGCCGATCGTGAACAGCGGCACCAGGAAGACGCACAGGCCGCCGGCATGGTAGAGCGGCGTGAAGATGGGGCTGACGTCGTCCGGCCGGAGCTGCCAGGAGGCGGCGGTGTTGTAGCCGTTCCAGAGGATCATCCGGTGCGGCAGCATCACCCCCTTGGGCGCGCCGGTGGTGCCGGAGGTGTAGAGCAGGCACCAGAGGTCTTCGGGATCGCACCGCTCGGGCGCCCAAGGATCAGCCACCGGGAGGTCGGCGAGGCGGAGGTGCCCGGGGAGGGCCGGCTCGTCGAGGGCGAGCCAATGAAGGACTCCCTGGTTCAGGCTGCGCACGGTCTCGGCATGCTCCCCGCCATAACAAAAAGCCGCAACCCCCGCATCCGCCAGGATGCCGGCCAACTCGCGCGGCGTCAGCCGGGTGCCGAGGGGCACCAGGATCACTCCCGCCTTGGCCGCGGCGAAGAAGGCGTCGACGTACTCCACTCGGCTGTCGGCGAGGAGGGCGACGCGGTCACCCTTGACGAGGCCCAGCGCTCGCCAGACGCGGGCGAGGCGGACGGCCCGGGCGTCGAGCTCGGCGTAGGTGAAGCGCTCGCCGGTGGGGACGTAGACCAACGCCGTCCGGTCCGGCGTCAGGCGCGCCCGCTCGCCGAGGAGGTCGCCGGCGATTCGCATGGCTTACGTTCCGATCACCAGGCCGCCGTCGACCGAGAGCACGGTGCCGGAGATGAAGCCGGCGGCGTCCGAGGCGAGCCAGAAGTAGGCCTCGGCGATGTCCTCCGGCGTCCCCATGCGGCCGAGCGGCGTATGGGCGATCATCCCCTGCAGGACCTTCTCGGGGATCGCCAGCGCCATCTCGGTGGCGACGAAGCCGGGCGCGACCGCGTTGACCCGGATGTTGTAGCGCCCCAGCTCGCGCGCCCAGGTCTGGGTCATCGAGATCACACCCGCCTTGGTGGCGGCGTAGTTGGTCTGGCCGAAGTTGCCATAGAGGCCCACGACGGAAGAGGCGTTGAGGATCGCCCCGCCGCCGCCGGCGATCATCCGCGGCGCCACGGCCCGGGTGCAGAGGAAGACCCCCTTGAGGTTGACCGAGATGACGGCGTCGAAGTCCCGCTCGCTCATCTCTCCCGTCTTGGCCCCCTCCTTCCACTTGACGAGCTGGGCGTCCCGCGTGATGCCGGCGTTGTTGACCAGCACGTCGATCCGCCCCCAGCGCTCGAAGACCGCCGCCGCCGCCGCCTCGACGGCGGCGGGGTCGGTGACATCAACCTGTTGAAAGATTCCCGCGGCGCTCTCCCCTTCCTTGACGTCCCAGACGGCGACGCGGGCGCCGGCCGCGGCGAAGCGGCGGGCCGTGGCCTTACCGATGCCCGCGGCGCCGCCGGTGACGATGACGACTTGTGTCTGCATCAAGGCTCCTTGCTCAGCACCGTTGTTCCCCCGCCCGGGCCCTCACCCCCGGCCCCTCTCCCGTCCCCCCGCACACCCTCCCTCACCGGGAGAGGGGAGACCAGCAATTCAACACCAACCTGCTCCCTCTTCTCCCGGTGAGGGAGGGCGGGAGGGGCCGGGAGAAGAGGGCTGGGGTGATGAGGGCTCACTCTAGAACGCCCACCGCAGACCGAGCTGGATCTCGCGCCCCGGCAGCGTCGCCCGGGCGCGGCCGAAGTTGGGGTTGCGCACGAAGGGCAGCGCCGGGTTCGCCAGCGTCGGCCCGGAGAGATACTGGGCGCCGTCGATCGAGCTGACGTCGTAGTTGACGGTGTTGAAGACGTTGAACCCCTCGACGATCACGTCCACCCGCTGGCCGCTGAACAGCGGGACGCTCTTGGTGAGGCGCAGGCTGAGCTGGCGGAACGGCGGGCCGTCCTCGGCGTTGCGGTCGACGCCGGCGGGGCGGTCCGAGTTCTTGCCGTCGCCGTTGAAGTCGTAGCCCAGGCGGTGGGTCCAGGGTTGGCCGGAGCCGTACTCGTAGATCGGCGCCAGGGTGAGCTGCCAGGGGAGGTGGATGACGCCGGTGAGCACGAAGCGGTAGCGCTCGTCGCCGCGACTGCGGCCGTACTCGGCGTCGATCTTCGACGGATCGCTCGGATAGCCGTAGGGGAACTCCGGGCTGAAGTCGTCCGAGATGTTCTTCTTGCTGGCGATGGTCAGCGAGGAGGTGATCAGGTCGCCGCGCTCGAGGGCGCCGTTCATCTGCAGGATCAGCGCCTTGTACTCGCTGCGCCCCTCGTTGGTGAACTCGTTGATCTGGTCGTAGGCCGTGTTCGGCCGCACCGGATGCGAGTTGCCGCCGAAGTTGACGTCGCGGATGACGATCTCCTTGCGACCCTTGGCGTAGACCCCCTCGGTGTCGAAGATGAGGTGCGGGGTCAGCGCCAGGGTCCAGCCGAGGCTCGCCTGCGTCGACTCCGGCGTGTCAAGCTCGGGGCCGATCAGCGAGATGGCCGGCTTGAGCGCGATGCCGGTGGTCGTCGGATGGTTGGGATCGAGCACGAACGGCGGCGTGTTGAGGCCGAACAGGGCGCCGTTGACCCGCGTCAGGGTGACGCGGCCGGTGATCCCGTTCTGCTGCAGCTCAACGCCGGCGGGGATCAGCAGGTAGCGGCCGTTGAACAGCCCGATGCCGCCGTGGAAGACGCTCTTGCCGTCGTTGCCCGGGTCGAAGGAGAAGGCGAGCCGGGGCTGGAAGTCGTTGGTGTCCTTCTTGCGCGGCTTGGGCACCAGCGGATGGGTGAAGCCGGGGTCGTTGCCGCCGTCGTCGAGGTCGTAGCGCAGGCCGACGTTGAACGACAGGTTCGGCCGCGGCCGCCAGTCGTCCTGGACGAAGCCGGAGTAGCGCTTGTCGTCGTAGGTGACGTCGCTCGAGCCGACGCCGTAGAGGTAGGCGATGGGGATCGCCCGGGTGTCGGTCAGATAGGTGAAGA
>DASWQX010000484.1:0-2535 GCA_036403495.1 Thermoanaerobaculia bacterium | reverse complement strand
GACTTCCGGGTCCCGCTGCTCCAGCGCCTTGTTGTAGAAGTAGGACATCAGCCGCGTGCCATGGTGCTGGCGGACGGCGTCGCGGATGACCAGCGGCAGGTTGTGCTCGCGGGCCAGCTCGACGCCGTCCTTGACGTGGTTGATCAGGATCAGCGCGCTCATCGAGGGGAGCAGCTTGTCGTGCCGGTTGTGGCCGGGGCGCTGGTTCTCGACGAAGTAGTCGGGCCGGAGCACCTTGCCGACGTCGTGGTAGAGGCCCGCCGTGTAGGCGAGCACGGGGTCGGCGCCGATCGCCTCGCACCCCTCCTTGGCGAGGTTGGCCACCATCAGCGAGTGCTGGAAGGTGCCGGGCGCCTCGAAGGCGAGCCGGCGCAGCAGCGGCAGGTTGGTGTTGGAGAGCTCGACCAGCTTGATGTCGGTGGTGATCCCCAGCGCCCATTCCAGGATCGGCAGGACGAAGCTGGCGGCGGCGGTGACCACCAGGCCGCCGGCGAAGGCGCAGATGAGGTCGAAGCCCACCTGCCACCAGCCGCGGCTGACATTGGAGAACGCGGTCAGGATCAGCACCATCGCCAGGTTGACGGCGCCGACGACGAGGCCGACGCGGACCATCACCAGCCGGTGGCGGAAGCGGTTCCCCTCCAGCGTGTAGATCGCCGCCAGCGACCCGGCGAGGCTGTAGAAGACGACCCAGAGGGCGTCCTCGCCGGTGAGGCGGGCGGCCAGCACGGAGATCAGCAGGCAGGTCATCAGCGCGATGTTGCGGCCGAGCAGGAGCATCGCCACCAGAGCGGCGGCGGCGAACGGGATGGCGTAGGCGTAGGCGTGCGCCGAGTTGAGGGGCGGCAAGTCGAAGGCGCCGGCGAGGGCGCCGGCCACCACGAAGCCGAACTTGGTGCCCAGCAGGGAGAGCAGGAGGAGGAGCAGGCTCTCGGCGAACAGCCGGCCGCGCTCGTGGTTCGCCACCCGCTCCCGCGCTTGCGAGAGCCAGACCACGCCGGCGATCAGCGCCAGCAGGGCCAGGGCGGCGCCGATCGGCGGCAGCCGGCGGCCGAGCTGCCGCTCCCCCTGCATCTGGGCGAGGATGCGGGCGTGGCCGGGATCGATCGGGTCCCCCTTGCGGACGATCACCTGACCCTGGCGGATCTGGTTGAAGACCTGGCCGACGCCGGCCGCGGCGGCGTCCTGCCGGAGCAGCGTCTCGCTGCGGTTGAGCAGCAGGTTCGGCGGCGCGTTCTCGGCTAGCAGGTCGGCCAGCAGCCGGCGGTCCGCCACACTGTAGCCCCCCCAACTCCGCACCTCGGTCTCGAACAGGTCGCGCGCCTCGCCGGGGTAGCCGACATGGTCGAAGAGGTCGAAGTGGACGCTCTCGGCGGACGTGGCGAGGTTGCGCAAGGTGACCCCGCGCAGGCGGTTCTCCAGCAGCAGCTCCTTGTTGGCGACGACCCCGCGGCGGAGCACCTGGGTGAGGGCGCCGCGCAGGTGGTCCTCCAGGTCGGCCGAGAACCCCTTGCGCGCCAGCAGCTCCGCCTGGGCGGCGGTGAGCTTGACGGCGTTGGGCGGCTGCGGGCTCGCCGACAGCGTCCGGACGGCCGCCTCGCGGGCCGCCGCCGACTCCCCTCCGGCCGTCAGCAGGGCGCGCCCCTGGCCGAAGAGCTGCGCCATCCAGGTGTCGCGCTCGGCGAGCGCGCCGGGATCGAGGTCGTAGATCGGCAGCACGGCGTCGCGGGCCTCGCGCTGCTTCTTCACCGTCGCTTCGTCGTCGTTGAGCAGCAGGTCGCGCGAGGCCACGTAGTCGTGGTCGGCGATGGTGTTGGGCTGGGCCCGGTTCGCGAAGTGGAAGGCGCCCGGCTGGAGGCACCAGGTGCCGAGGATCAGGAAGGCGGCGAGCCAGAGCAGCGGCCGGTCGAGCGCGCCCTCCCAGAGGTCGCGCGGGCGCGCCCGTTTGCGCAGGCGGATCGAGCCCGTCCCGCTGGAGGCGGGGCGGATCTCGGTGACGCTCGTAGGGTCGGTATCGCGAGCCATGCTCTGGTCACTGGCCCGCCGCGGAGGAGCGGCTTCCGCGGCTCAAGGCGAAGAAGGGTGGCCCCCTGCCGCGGAGGCGCCCTGGGCGGCGAGCTGCCGGGCGGCGCGCGCCTCGGCCTCGCGCTCGCTCTTGCGCTGCTCGAACGCATCGTACGCCGTTACGATCTTCTGCACCAGTGCGTGGCGGACCACGTCGCGCTGGTCGAAGTAGAAGAACTTGATCCCCTCCACCCCGGCGAGCACCTCCTGCGCTTCGCGCAGGCCGGACATCCGCCCCTGCGGCAGGTCGACCTGGGTGACGTCGCCGTTGATCACCGCCTGGGAGTTGAAGCCGATGCGGGTGAGGAACATCTTCATCTGCTCGGGCGTGGTGTTCTGCGCCTCGTCGAGGATGATGAAGCTGTCGTTGAGCGTCCGCCCGCGCATGAAGGCGATCGGGGCGATCTCGATGATCCCGCGCTCCATCATCCGCGCCACCTTCTCGAAGCCGATGATGTCGTGCAGGGCGTC
>DASWQX010000483.1:0-2961 GCA_036403495.1 Thermoanaerobaculia bacterium | reverse complement strand
CATGCGTTCCGACGGCCGTGCCCGCGGGAACGGTGAACGTGAAGACCGGCGAGCCCAGTTTGTTCGCGTAGCCGGTGCCGCTCGCGAAATACACCTCGATGGTCACCGCCTCGGTCAGCGCGGAGTCGAGCACCTCGTACTTCAGGTCGAGGCCTCCGGCGGTGTTGTTCCAGGAGAGCGTCGGCTTCACGCGGTCCTTGATCTCTTCGACGAAGTCGACCACGACCTGCGACTGAAGGGCGCCGTCCCCGACGTTGGCGACGCCGATGTCGGCCTGGATGGTGTCGCCCTCATTCTCGATGTTGAGCGTGACTTCGCGCCAGTCGGTCGAACCGCCGCCGGTGTACGCGCCGAGCGGAAGCGAGTTCATGGCCGTGGTCTCGCCCTCCGAGCCGCCCGCGCTCTGCGTGCGCAGCGAGACTCGGAAGTAATCATTGAACTGGCTGCCGTAGTAGCCGCCCGGCACCTCGGTGGTGATGAAGCGGTAGCGGATGCGTACGGCCGTGGTGTCGTCCGCCACCTCGAACGTCCGCGAGATGGACTGCTCGCCCTCGCCGGAGGTCTGGAGCATCAGGTCCTGGTCGACGAGCGACGTCGGGGCGAGGTTCATCGCCGCGGTCGTGGCAGGACCGTTCCGAAAAGAGTTGAAGATCACTTCCTGGTGCGCGACGATCGAGACGGGGGCGGTGCCGGTGTCCCAGCCGGCCGTGCCGAGGCTGAAGTCGTTGTTGTCGATGGTGCTCGGGGTCTTGAAGCCGAGCATCTTCACCGTCACCCCGCCCGACGTGCCGATCACGCCGGCCGTACCGGTCTCGTTGTTGATGCCCTTGGCCTTGATCAGGATGGTGCGCGAGGGCATGTTCTGGAAGGTGATGCTGCCGGTGGTGGTGGTCGCCTCCACCATGACCGAGCGGTCGTCGCTGAGCGCCGCCACGACGGTGGCCTGCTGCAGAAAGGCGGTGCCGTTCGCGTTGACCAGGTTGACGGTGAGCGCGGCGCTGCCGGCCCATAGGACCTCGTTGTAGTGGAGCGGGCGCCCGACCGTGTCGTACGCCTTCATCGACACCTCATTGCGGCCGTTGGCGAGAGTCACGTTCGCGGTGAGGAGATGGTCGGTGATGGTGAGCTGGCTCGCCGGGACCTGCGAGCCGTTGACGCGCACGATCACGTCGCCCGCGGTCAGGTCGAACTCGGCCCCGGTGAGACTCCAGCGCAGGCCGTTGCGGGTGTTGAAGTTGGTCGACGAGCCGCCGACCAGTTGCAGCGCGTTCATCGGGAGCGCCGCCTCGAGCGGGTTCTCCTCGGCCGGAGCAGGCGCCGTGGCGCCGAGGTTGGTCTGCGCGCGCTGGCGGTCGCCGCCGTTGATGACGCCGTTGCGGTCGATGTCCGCGTACGGCGAGTAGCCCGGCTGGTTGTGTTTCGTGACGCTGAGCTGCGAAATCAGCCCGGTGTCCTGCGCGTCGACGGTCAGGTCGGAGTTCGCGTCGCCGGCGAGGAGGACGTCCAGCCGGTAGCCGCCGGTGGTCTTGTGCTCGCTGCGCACGGTGATCGCGTACTTGCCGGCGGTCAGCGCGGCCAGGGCGATGCTGGACGGGCTGCCGGCCGTATCGGGCTTGCGCAGGCCGTCGGCCACAGAGCCGGAGCCGTCCGCCTCGACGCTGATCAGACCCGGGTCGACCGAGCCGTCCGCGCTGGACATGATGAACACGAAGTCGATGCGCCCGGAACCGTTGGTTTTATAGGCGTTTGCGTCGACTTCGAACGCGACCGTATCTTGCTGGGACGCACTGGAGATGGTGCCGTTGAAGGTAGCCAAGACGCCGGGCGCTTCCTGCCCGGATGCGGCTGCAGCCATAAAAGAGAAGAGGAGTGCCGACAGCACTCCTTTGAAGCGCGAGAACCGGATCATTTGTGAGTCTCCTTGGGTGGACGTTGCGGATTGGGGCGGATGTTAGTCGTTAAGGACGGAAGGAACAAGGCCGCCGATACCGAGAGCCCTACCGCCTACCTCGGTATCCTGTCCCTGCGACGGGCAATGCAGCCCGTTCTGATCGGCTACGTGGCGAAGCGCCGCATGCTCCCGCCGGTCGCGCGCAATTGCGGCGGTTTTCACCGCACGATGTGGAGTGCGGCAACGCCAGTTGCCGCTGTCTTAAGGCGAGAACGACAGCGGCAACTCGTGTTGCCGCACTCCACAAATACCGCTTTCCAAAGCTGCGCGATGGTACGCGATGGGGTCAGACCTTCGTTTTCTGCCCGCCCGCGAAAGAAAGCTCTGACCCCAACGGGCCGTTTTCATTTCCGGAGACACGTCGCCGCCGGATTTCCTACACCGGCGATCCGATTCCTTCCATGTCCGCCGCTGCGACGCAGATCTACATTGCTTCAGCAACGGAAAGGAGCGTGGAATGAGCACATCGAAGATCGTGGTGAGGATTGCAGCATTCGCTGGTTTGCTGTTGCTGGCGGGCGTACGAGCCGAGGCATCCGGTTGTTGTGCGCAGGACTGCACGGATGCCTACGGGACCATGTTGAACAGCGGCGTGCCCGCCGGTGACGCCTCGAAATGGTACCGGGACTGCCTGCAGGCGTGTCAGGAGCATGGCGACCCGACCACCTGTCCCAAAGAGGAAAACATGGCTGCCGGGAACGGCACGGAAGCGATTCCTGATGCGGAAACCGACCTTTGCGAGGTCGCGCCGGATCGCGATGGCAAACCGGATAATCCGATTCTCGTTCCGGCAGCCACGGCTCAGCATCCCTTCATCCCCATTCCCTTCCGGTGACGGGCGCGCGGTCTCCGCAGGCAGAAACGTCTGCCGGGGGCAGCCCGCACTCGAACCCGCGACCTCCGGCGTGACAGGCCGGAGGGCTTTGGGTAAGGCGGTATTAGTTATAGGAGTGCGGCGACGCGAGTCGCCGCTTTGGTACGTACCAGAGCGGCGGCTGGCGCCGCCGCAC
>DASWQX010000482.1:0-6821 GCA_036403495.1 Thermoanaerobaculia bacterium | reverse complement strand
TCTCCGAGGAGGGGGACCGTCTGGTGGGGCAGATCGCCAAGCGCCAGGCCATCACCAACCCGCAGAACACGGTCTTCGCCGTCAAGCGGCTGATCGGCCGCAAGTACCGCGACGCCCAGGTGGAGCGGGCCCGCCAGGTGCTCCCCTACACCCTGGTGGACGCCATCAACGGCGACCTCAAGATCGAGATCCGCGACCGCCAGTACAGCCCGGAGGAGATCTCGGCCCTCATCCTGCGCGAGATCAAGGAGTTCGTCGAGGAGGGGTTGCAGGAGGAGGTGCGCGAGGCGGTGATCACCGTCCCCGCCTACTTCAACGACTCCCAGCGGCAGGCCACCAAGGACGCCGGCAAGATCGCCGGGCTCGACGTCGTCCGCATCCTCAACGAGCCCACCGCCGCCGCCCTCGCCTACGGCCTCGAACGCCAGGAGGGGGCCAACACCATCGCCGTCTATGACTTGGGCGGCGGCACCTTCGACATCTCGATCCTCCAGCTCTCGCAGGGGATCTTCGAGGTGCGCTCGACCTCCGGCGATACCTATCTCGGCGGCGAGGACTTCGACCAGCGGATCATGGACTGGCTGATCGAGGGGTTCAGCGCCGAGACCAGCCTCGACCTGCGCGACGACCGCATGGCCCTGCAGCGCCTGAAGGAGGCCGCCGAGCGCGCCAAGTGCGAGCTCTCGGCCACCGAGGAGACCACGATCAACCTGCCGTTCATCTCGGCCGACCGCTCGGGCCCCCGCCACCTCGCCCGCTCGCTCACCCGGGCGCAGTTCGAGGAGCTGGTGCGCGACCTCGTCGAGCGCACCGAGGGCCCCTGCCTCGACGCCCTCGCCGGCGCCGGCCTGCGCGCCGACCAGATCGACGAGGTGCTGCTGGTCGGCGGCCAGACCCGCACCCCCCTGGTCGCCCAGGCGGTCGAGCGGATCTTCGGCCGCAAGCCCAACCGCGAGATCAACCCCGACGAGGTGGTCGCCATGGGCGCCGCCATCCAGGGAGGGATCCTGCGCGGCGACATCAAGGACCTCGTGCTGCTCGACATCACCCCGCTGTCGCTCGGCGTCGAGACCCAGGGCGGGCTGTTCACCAAGCTGATCGAGCGCAACTCGACGATCCCCACCAAGAACACGCAGATCTTCACCACCGTGGTGGACAACCAGAGCACCGTGCAGATCAACGTCCTCCAGGGGGAGCGCCAGCTCGCGGCCGAGAACAAGTCGCTCGGCCGCTTCGAGCTGGTCGGCATCCCGCCGGCGCCGCGCGGCGTGCCGCAGGTCGAGGTGAGCTTCGCCATCGACTCCAACGGCATCGTCAACGTCTCGGCGCGCGACATGGCGACCAACCTCTCGCAGAGCATCCAGATCAACCCCGCCGGCGGCCTCTCCGAGTCCGAGGTCCAGCGCCTCGTCGCCGAGGCGGACCGCAACTCGCAGGCCGACCTCGAGCGGCGCGAGATCCGCCAGCTCAAGAACCGGCTGGAGGGGCTGATCTACAACAACGAGCGGGTGTTCAACCAGTTCCGCGACGTCCTCCCGGACACCGACGTCCGCCGCATCCAGGAGTCGCTGATGCGCGGGCGCCAATCGCTCAACAACGAGCGGCGCGCCGATCTGGAGGCCTCGATCTACGATTTGAACACCGTCTCCCGCACGCTCTCCGACGCCATGCTCACCAAGGCGACCGGCCTGGGCGCGGACATCGATTTCGGGGATCTGGTGTAGAAGGGCTTGGAAGGTATGGCGAAACGCGATTACTACGAGATTCTGGCGGTCACCAAGACCGCCTCCCAGCAGGAGATCAAGTCGGCGTACCGCAAGATCGCGGTGCGCGACCATCCGGATAAGAACCCCGGCGACAAGGCCGCCGAGGAGCGCTTCAAGGAGGCGGCGGAGGCCTACGCCGTGCTCTCCGACGCCGACAAGCGGGGACGCTACGACCGCTTCGGCCACCAGGGGGTGTCGGGCGCCGGGTCCGCCGGGTTCGACCCGACGATCTTCGGCGACTTCTCGGACATCCTCGGCGACCTCTTCGGCTTCGGCGGCGGCCGCCGCGGCGGCGGACCGGCGGGGATGACCCGCGGCGCCGACCTGCGCTACGACCTCACCCTCTCCTTCGAGGAGGCCGCCTTCGGCACCGAGACGGCGCTCAGAATTCCGCGGCTGGAGACCTGCCCCAAGTGCGACGGCAACGGCAGCGCCAGCGGCGCGGCGCCGGCGATCTGCAAGGACTGCGGCGGCCGCGGCCAGGTGCGCTACACCCAGGGCTTCTTCACCGTCGCCCGCACCTGTCCGACCTGCCAGGGCGAGGGGCGGGTGATCAGCGACCCGTGCACCGAGTGCCGGGGCGAAGGTCGGGTGGAGGAGGAGCGCTCGATCACCGTCAAGATCCCCGCCGGCGTCGATACCGGCGCCCGCCTCCGCCTCTCGGGCGAGGGCGAGCACGGCCGCCGCGGCGGCCCCGCGGGGGACCTCTACGTGGTTCTCCAGGTGCGGCCGCACAAGCAGTTCCGGCGCGACGGCTCGACCGTGCTGTCGCGGGTAGCGATCAGCTACCCGCAGGCGGTGCTCGGCACGGCGATCGAGGTCGACACCCTGCACGGCAAGTCGAACCTCGATATCCCCGCCGGCACCCAGCACGGCCGCGACTTCCGCCTCCGCAGCCAGGGGATCGCCCGCCTCGACGGCGGCGGCAAGGGGGACCACGTGGTTACCGTCGAAGTCGCGGTGCCCAACCCCCGCGACCTCTCCGCCGAAGAGCTCCAGATCCTCCGCCGCCTCGCCGACCTCGGTGGGCATCCGGTCAAGGAGGAGAAGGGAGTCATGGAGCGGGTGAAGAATCTGTTCGCGTGAGCCCTCACCCCATCTCCTCCCGAGGGGGAGCACCCCGAAGGGGTGCCGGCATGTAGCCTGGGGCGTGAGCCCCAGGTGAGCGCGCCCCGATAAGTTCCAGAGCCCCGAAGGGGCGACGGCAGTCCCCGCACCGAGGAAGACTGCCGTCGCCCCTTCGGGGCTCTTTCTGATCGATATCGTCCCGATTCCTGGGGCTCACGCCCCAGGCTACATGCCGCCGCCCCTTCGGGGCGAACTCCGGAGACCTCGACCATGCCGCACCTCCGCCGCATCTATCTCCTCCCCCCCGACCTGGAGGAATCCGCCGTCGCCCTCCTCTGGATGGCCGGCACGGTCGGGGTGCAATCCACCACTGCGGCGGACGGCCGGCTGCGGCTGGAGGCGTGGTTCCCTCCGGACGCCGGGCCTCTCGACGGTTCCCTGGATCTGCTCCCCGGCGTCGAGCTGGAGATTGAGGACACCGTCCCCGACGCCGATTGGTTCGCCACCTGGCGCGAGCGGGCCCAGCCGTTCCCTGTCGGCCGCTCCCTCTATCTCGATCCCCGCGAGCCAGAGGACGCGGCGCCGGACATCCCCGCGGGACGGCGGCTGCTCCGCCTGCCGGCCCGCGCCGCCTTCGGCACCGGCAGCCACGAATCCACCTCGCTCGCCCTGGAATTGCTGGAAGACGCGGACCTGAAGGATCGCCGGGTGCTCGACGTCGGCACCGGCACGGGCGTGCTCGCCTTCGCCGCCCTCGCCTTCGGCGCGGCCTCGGTGACCGGCTTCGACGTCGATCCCGCCGCCCCCTTCCACGCGCGGGACAACAGCGCCCTGAACGCCCTCCACCCCCGCCTCTTCGCCGGCCGGCTGGCGGCGCTGCGCGAGCGCCCCCACTTCGACCTCGCCCTGATCAACGTGGTGCCCGAGCAGATCCTGCCGGAAATGCCCACGCTCGTCGCCCTCCTCCGCCCGGACGCCGCGGCCATCCTCTCCGGCATCCTCGCCGAGCGCGGTCGCCAAGTGCTCGATCGCCTGCGCGGCCTTGGCTTCGTGGAGCGGGACCGGCGGGCGGCGGGAGACTGGGTGGCGTTCCGGGTGGGGCGAGAGCCCCGCTGATTCAGTAGTGATACCGGCAGGCGAGGATTCTGATTTTCGTCGCCGAAACCTCGTAGACGAGGCGGTGCTCGCGATCGATGCGGCGCGACCAGCAGCCCGCGAGGTCATGTTTCAGCGGCTCTGGCTCTCCGGGGCCCTGAAAGGGGTCCCGCTGGATCGCCTCGATCAGCTTGACGATCTTGAGGGCCTTCTTGCGGTCCTGCTCGATCCAGAAGGCGAGATCCTCGAACCCGGCGGGATCAAACTCCAAGCTTCTTGCGGACTTCATCGAAGGGGATTCCCTCCTGCCGCGCCCGACTTTCGAGGAGCCGCCGTTTCATCGTCTCGCTTCGCAACAGGTACGCGGTCTCCCGCTCGGCGGCGATCTCCCGCCAGAGATCGATCGGGACGATCACCCCGGTAGGCTTGCCTTCGTCGTCCGAGATGTACTGAATGTCATCCATCAGGGCCATGTTCAGCCTCCATCGCCATCATACCCCGCTCACTCATACCGCAGCGCCTCGATCGGGTCCTTCCGCGCCGCCTTCATCGCCGGCCAGATCCCCGCGGCCAGCCCCACCGTGGTCGAGACGCCGAAGCCGAGGAGCACCGACCAGAGCGGAGCCGCGGCCTGGAAGTCGAAGGCGAGGCGGGCGGTGAGCGCCGCGCCCAATCCCAAGGCGATGCCGATCGCGCCGCCGACGCCGGTCAGCGTCACCGCCTCGGCGAGGAACTGCACGGCCACGTCCCGCCGGGTGGCGCCGAGCGCCTTGCGCAGGCCGATCTCGCGCGTCCGCTGGGTGACGTTGACCAGCATGATGTTCATCACCCCGACGCCCCCCACCACCAGCGCGATGCCGGCGATCAGGATCATCACCGCCGCCACGCCTCCGGTGATCTGGCGGAAATTGGTCAGCATTCCCTGACTGGTGAAGATGGCGAAATCGTTCGCCTGGTTGGGACGCAGCTTGCGGTGGGCGCGCAGGATCGCCGTTTCCTGATCGATCAGCGCGTCGTAGTCGTCGGGATTGCGCGGCACGGTGGCGATGTGCAGCGTGTCGCGGCCGCCGTTGCGGATCTGCGGATACTGCTCGTCGAACGCCGAGAGCGGGATGATCAAAAGGTTGTCGTTGCTGCCGCCGAGGAACGCGCCCTTCTTCTCCAGCACGCCGATCACCTGGAAGGCGCGGCCGTCGATGGTGATCGCGCGGCCGATCGGGTCCTGGTGGGGGAAGAGCGCGTCGGCGACGTCGGTGCCGAGCACCGCCACCCGCGAGGCGTGACGGAGGTCGGCGTCGATCAGGAAACGGCCGTCGTGGACGTAGCCGTTGTTCGAGATCGCGTACGTCGGC
The DNA here is from genome assembly GCA_036403495.1 of Thermoanaerobaculia bacterium. Lineage (GTDB taxonomy): Bacteria > Acidobacteriota > Thermoanaerobaculia > Multivoradales > UBA5704 > DATARR01. The sequence goes on along the minus strand of DASWQX010000482.1, from coordinate 1,540 downwards.
GTCGCCCCCACGATCACCGGGCTGTTGGCGATCTGCCGGCGGGTGCGCACTTCCACCGGGCGGCCGAAATAGCGCTCTGGTGAGACCGCGGCGGCCAGCGTCGCCAGCCGCTGCAGAGACGCCGCGTCGTCCAGCGTCAGGTCATGGCGGTTGCGCTGCTCCTCCGGCACCTCGCCGCCGCCGCCGAAGCGGGGCTCGTACTTCTGGAACTGCACGAGCTGGGTGCCGAAGCGCGAGAAGGCCTGGGTCACCGAGCGGTCGAAGCCGGTGACGAACGAGACCATCATGATCACCGTCGCCACCCCGGCGACCACGCCGACCAGGGTGAGGAAGGTCCGCAGCTTCTGCGCCCGCATCGCCCCCAGCGCGAAGCGCACGTTCTCGGTCCAGGAGAGGCGCAGGCGGGCGCGGTATTTCGGGTGTCCCTTCATTCGGCCCTCAGCGCGTCGACCGGCAGCATTTTCGAGGCGTGGACGGCCGGCCAGTAGCCCGCGACGACGCCGACGGCGACCGAGAGCCCGAGCCCCAGCGCCGCGATTCCCGGCGTCAGGTTGGCGGGGAAGTGGGCCAGGCGGTCGACCGCCAGCGAGACCAGCCCGCCGAGCACGACGCCGATCACCCCTCCCACCATCGACAGCAACGCCGCCTCGAGCAGGAACTGGCGGCGGACGTCCTTCTGGCGCGCCCCGAGCGCCCGCCGCAGACCGATCTCCGCCGTCCGCTCGGCGACCGCCACCAGCATGATGTTCATGATCACGATCCCGCCGACCCCCAGCGACACCGAGGCGATCAGCACGGTGAGCAGGAAGGCCGCCGCCGAGATCTGATGCCAGATCTCCTGCAGGCTCTCGGCGGTGACGATACCGAACGGGTCGGGAGCGCGGAAATCGGTGTGGCGCAGGGCCCGCAGCACCGCGCGCACCTCGTCGGCCGAATCGTCCACGCCGTCGACCCCGCCGCGCGCCTGGACCAGGAAATCGATCGTGGCGCGGCTGCCAAAGCCCTGGCGGAAGGTGGTGATCGGCAGATAGATCACGTTGTCGCGGCTCTGGCCGAGCATGTTCCCCTGCTGGGTCAGCAGGCCGATCACGCGGAAGGGGGCGCCGTTGATCAGCACCGTGCGTCCGAGCGGGTCGAGCTGCGGGAAGAGCTCGGCCTTGACGTCCCAGCCGATTACCGCCACCGCCTGCGACGTCCGCGCCTCGCTGTCGAGGAAGAAGCGGCCGGAGGCGATGTCGAGGCCCATCAGGGAGGCATAGTTGGAGGTGGCGCCGAAGAGGGTGATGTCGGACAGCCGGCGGTCGCGGAATTTCGCCGCGCCGGCTCCGCGCACCTGGGCGCCCACCCGCTCGGCCTTCTTCAGCTCGGGGACCATGCGCTGGAAGTCCTCCCAGCCGAGGTTGGGGCGCTTCAGCGCGTTGAGGAACTCCTCGCGGCTGCGGAGGATGCCGAACTTGCTGACCACGAAGACGTCCGGCGCCAGGCCGAACAGCTTGTCACGCACGAACACGTTGAGCCCCGAGATCACCGAGATCACCCC
>DASWQX010000481.1:0-1909 GCA_036403495.1 Thermoanaerobaculia bacterium | reverse complement strand
CCGGCGGCGGCGAGATGGGTGCGCGGATGCGGGAGATGGACTGGTCGCGGACCTCCCTCGGCCCTCCCGAGCTCTGGCCGCGGAGCCTGAAGACCGCCGTCCGCATCATGCTGACCTCGCGCCAGCCGATGTTCGTCTGGTGGGGCGAGGCGCTGGTCAATCTTTACAACGACGCCTACAAGGCCATCGTCGGCGGCCGCCATCCGGAGGCGCTCGGGATGCCCGCCGCCCAGCTCTGGCGGGAGATCTGGGACCAGGTCGGGCCGCGGGCGGAGTCGGTGATCCTCAAGAACGAGGGGACCTACGACGAGTCGCTGCTGCTCATCATGGAGCGCAACGGCTATCCGGAGGAGACCTACTACACGTTCTCCTACAGCCCGGTCCCGGACGACGAGGGGGGGACCGGCGGCATCCTCTGCGCCAACACGGACGACACCCAGCGGATCATCGGCGAGCGCCAGCTCGCGCTGCTGCGCGAGCTGGCGTCGCGGACGGCGGACGCGCGCACCTTCGATCAGGCCTGCACCCTGAGCGCGAAATGCCTGGAGACCAACCCGTACGACCTCCCCTTCGCGATGATCTACCTGGTCGATCCCGGCCGGCGGCGCCTGTTCCTGGCGGGGACCTGCGGCATCGAGCCGGGCGGCCGGGCCACCCCGGAGACGGTCGATCTCGACGCGGGATCGCCCTGGCCCTTCGCCGAGGTGGTGCGGAGCCACAAAGCCTGCGAGATCTCCGATCTGTCCGCGTTCGGCGAGCTGCCGGCGGGCGCCTGGCAACGGCCGCCGCAGCAGGCGGTGATCGTGCCGGTCGCGCCCTCGGGACAGACGGGAAAGGCCGGCGTGCTGGTCGTCGGCCTCAACCCCTTCCGGCTGCTCGACGACGGCTACCGGGGGTTCCTCGGCCTGGTGGCGGCGCAGATCGCCGCCAGCATCGCCAACGCCCAGGCCTACGAGGAAGAGCGCAAGCGGGCCGAGGCGCTGGCCGAGCTCGACCGCGCCAAGACGACTTTCTTCTCGAACGTCAGCCACGAGCTCCGCACCCCGCTCACCCTCATGCTGGGGCCGCTCGACGATCTCCTCGGCAGGGCCACGGGTGAGAGCCGGGAGCTGCTGGCGCTGATCAACCGCAACGGGCAGCGGCTGCTGAAGCTGGTCAACACGCTGCTCGACTTCTCGCGGATCGAGGCCGGGCGTGTCCAGGCGAGCTTCGAGCCGGTCGACCTCGCCGCCTATACGGCCGAGCTGGCGAGCGTCTTCCGGGAGGCCGTGGAGAAAGCCGGCCTGCGGCTGGTGATCGACAGCCCGCCCTTGCCGGAGCCGGTCTACGTCGACCGCGACCTCTGGGAGAAGGTCGTCCTCAACCTGATCTCGAACGCCTTCAAGTACACCCTGGACGGAGAGATCCACGTCTCGCTGCGCGCCGTGGACGGCAGTGCCGTGGTGGCCGTCCGCGATACCGGCACCGGCATTCCGGAATCCGAGCTCCCCAACCTCTTCAACCGCTTCCACCGCGTCCAGGAGACGCGCGGCCGGTCTCACGAGGGCACGGGGATCGGTCTGGCTCTGGTCCTCGAGCTGGTCAAGCTCCACGGCGGCAGGGTCGGGGTGGAGAGCGTCTACGGCGAGGGGAGCACCTTCACCGTCGCCATCCCGTTCGGCACGTCGCACCTGCCGGCCGACCGCGTCAGCGCTCCCCGGCCGGCGGGCTCCACCGATTCCGGCGCTCCCAGCGTCAGCCCGTTCGTGGAGGAGCCGCTGCGCTGGCTGCCGGGCGCGGACCAGGAGGACGAAGCGTTCCCGATCCCCGTGGCGGCGCACGCCGCGGACCCGGACCTGCCGCGAGCCCGCATCCTCCTGGCCGACGATAACGCCGTCATGCGGGGCTATCTCCGCCGGCTGCTCGCCGC
>DASWQX010000480.1:0-14280 GCA_036403495.1 Thermoanaerobaculia bacterium | reverse complement strand
AGAACCGCTCCACCTCCGCCGCCTTCCCCAGGACCTCCTCCAGCTTGGCGGCCCGGCGGACGGTCTCCGCGAGAGTGGTCCCCTGGGGGAGCCGGAGGATGGCCGTCAGCTTCCCCTGGTCCGGCCGCAGATCGCCCGGCTGGGGAAGGAGGATGCCGCCAAAGAGGGTGAGCGAGAGATAGACGCCGGTGGCGGCGCCGAGGACGACGGTGCCGGGATCGCGCAGGGCAGACTTCAAAGGCCGCTTCCAGGTAGGGGCGACCCGCGGCCGCCCGAGGGGGAGCAACGCGATCGCGGCCACTCCCGATCCCACCGCCAGCAGGAGCGCCAGCGCGGGCTCGAAAAGCCGTGGCCCCAGCTCGGCGCTGCCGAGAGAGACGGCCAGGGGGAGCGCCGCCGCGGCTCCGACGGCGGTCCAGCTCCAGGCTCCGATGCCGTGGCGGCGGATCAGACGGAACGCGGCGAGAGGAAGGAGCGAGACCGTGGCCACGGCGAGAGCCACCAGGGTGGTGACGTTGAGGCCGACCCCGGCCAGCAGGAAGGCGTTGGCGGCGGCGGCCACGGTGGCCGGCACGGCGAGACCGAGCGAGAGGGCGCCCCACCGGCCGGCGAGCCTCGCACCGGCCGCCGCCGCCAACGCCGCGGCGAGCAGGCCGGCGAGGATCAGGCGGAGCACCAGCGCCCGCAGGGGCGTCGCCTCGCTCGAGCCGACCTCGCCGCGCAGGCCGCCAGGGAGATGGGCGAGCCGCTGGCGCAGGGCACGGTCGAGGGCGAGCGGCGCAGCGTCGTGCGTCCGCCAGACGTAGAGGGCCCGGGCGGGCTGGCCGCGGAAGCGCAGCTCGGCCTTTGCGGGCTGGTTGCGGGCCTGGATCGAGGCGATCGAGCCGAGCGGCACGGTGCCGCTCGTCCCTGGAATCGGCAGGCTGGCGAGGTCCCCGCCGGAGACCGCGACGACCGGCCGGAGGTGATCCCCCTGCCGGCTCCGGCCGAGGGCGGGCACGCGCAGCGACCGCCGGGCCTCTGCGAGCACGGCGCCGGTGGCGTTCCAGGGGTCGACCGTGCTCGCCGCCAGCTCGATCCGCACCTCCTCGTCGCGAGCCCCGAAGGTCTCGACCTCGCGGACGCCCGGCAGCGCGCGGATCGCCTCGGCGGCGGCACGGACTCCGGCGTCGTCCCGCGCGCCGGAGAGCCAGACGAGGGCATGGAAGTCCCCCTGCGGGTCGGTGGCGGGATCGACCCAGAGGCTGGACCCCTCGGGGAGCCGGGCGCGCAGGCGGGCCAGCTCCGAGTCGAGCCGCGCCGCCTTGCGCTCGGGATCGGTCCCCGGCGCGAGGCGCACCGTGAGCTCCGCACCGTCGGTCCGCACCTCGCCGGCCACCCCCCGCACCCGGCCGAGCGAGCGGACGGCGCTCTCGATCGGCTCGATCCAGTCGCGGGCCACCTCGCCCGGATCGCTCTCGGCGCTGAGCTTGAGCCCCACCGTCAGCTCCGGGAAGCTCTGCCGGGGGAGATAGTCGAGGGGCAGGCGGGAGAGGGCGAAGCCACCCAGCACCAGCAGGGCCAGGGTGAGGATCAGACGGGCGACGGGACGGCGGTTCATCGTACGCGATGCGTCCAGCGGTAGAGGACGGGGACGAGGAGCAGCGAGGCGAAGGTCGAGAGGCTCATACCGCCGATCACCGCCAGCGCCAGAGAGCGCCGCAGCTCGACCCCCTCGCCGCCGAGGAGCGCCAGGGGGAGCATGCCGGCGACGGTCGCCAGCGTGGTCATCAGGATCGGCCGGTAGCGCTCCTCGCCCGCCAGGCGCACCGCCCGTTCCAGGGCCTCGCCGGCGCGCCGGTGGTCCTCGATCCGGTGGACCAGCACGATGGCGTTGTTGACCACGATGCCGGCGAGGAGGATGAGGCCGAGGAAGGAGAAGACGTTGAGCGTCTGGCCAGCGAGCGCCAACAGGCCGAGCGCGCCGCCGAGGGCCACCGGCACCGTGGTCATCACCACCAGCGGCGTGCGCAGCGATTCGTAGAGGGCGGCGACGGTGAGGAAGACGAGGAGCAGCGAGAGGGAGAGGGCGAGCCGGAGCTGGCCGAAGGCCCGCGCCAATTCCAGCGCCTGCCCGCCCGGCACGACCTGCTCGTCCGCCGCCCGCGCGAGGCCGCGCAGCAGGTCCTTGGGATCCTGGTTGCGGAGGCTGCCGTCGAAGGCCAAGCGCACGGCGGGCTGGCCGTCCTCGCGTTCGAGCGCGGCCGGGCGGATCCCGGGGGTCAGACGGGCCAGGGCGCCGAGGGGAACGGCGCCCGGACCGTCCGCCTTGCCCGCGGCGGGAACGACCGGCAGGAGGGCCGGGTCCGCGTCCTCGGTGGGGCGGACCACGATGCCGGGCTCGACGCCGTCGATGCGGACGCGGCCGGTGGTCTGGTCCCCCAGCGCCTCGCGCACCTGCTCCTCCAGGCGGTCGCGGTCGGCGCCGAGGGCGGCGAGGCGGGGGACGTCCCAGGCGAGCAGGAGGGCGGTGCGGTCCTGGTCGCGGCGGAGGTGAGATTCGCGCAGCCCCGCCGCGCCGCGCAGCCGCGCCTCCACCCGCCGGGCGAGGTCCGCGGCCCGCTCCGGCGTGGCGGCCGAGGCCACCACCTCCAGCCGCCGGCCGGTGCGCTCGATCGACTGCAGGAAGGCGCTCGGCCGGGGCTCCACCCAGACTTCGACGCCGGGGAGGGCGAGGGCGGTCCGCAGCCGGCCCCGCGCCCGCGCCGCGCTCGCCGGATCGGCGAAGCGGAGCGTGATTCGCCCCGTCTCCTCGGCGTCGTCGCGCGCGGCCTGCTCGGGCGCTTGCCAGGCGAAGCGCTCGGCCGGGACGCCGCGCAAAGCCGTGGCGGTCCGCGCCTCGACCTCGGCGCCCACCCGCCGGGCCGCGTCGGGCGCGAGGTCGGGATCCAGCCGGTAGCGCACCACCAGGTCCCGCGCCGCCGCGGCCGGCACCAGCTCGCGGGGGAGCACGGCCAGGGCGAGCAGCGCTACAGCCGTGGCCGCCGCGGCGGCCAGCACCGGCAGCGCCGGCCGGGCCAGGCCACCGTCGAGCAGCCGCAGGTAGGCGGCGCGGCCGGGGGTCCAGCCGCCGCCCCCCCCGGTCCGCCGGCTGCGGGCGAGCACCGGAGTGACGGTCAGCGAGAAGAGGAGCGAGGCGGCGAGCGAGGCGACGATGGCGAACGCCTGGGCGCCGAAGAAGGCGCGGGCGAGCCCCTGGAGGTAGACGAGCGGCAGGAAGACCACGGCGGTGGTGAGGAACCCGGCCACCACCGGCAGGGCGATCTGCCGCGTGCCGGCGATCTCGGGCTCGGCCTCTCCCCGGGCGCGGGCGGTCTCGATCGACTCCAGCACCACGATCGAGCTGTCCACCAGCATGCCGGCCGCGAGGGCGAGGCCGGCGAGCGAGACCACGTCGAGCGGCACGCCGCAGAGGTGGAAGGCGGAGAAGGTGGCGAGCATCGAGGCGGGCACCGCCACCGCCAGCGCCAGGGTGGGGCGCCAGCGGCCGAGCAGGAGGCGCAGCACCAAGATGCCGAGCCCGAGACCGATCAGGGCCGCGATCCCCAGCTCCCGCAGAGCCCCGACCACCTCCTGGCTGCGGTCCGCCACCACCTGGACGCGCAGCCCCGAGCCGGACCGCCGTCCCAGCTCGCCGACCCGCTCGCGCACCCGGGCGGCGAGGGCGACCGCGTTGGCCTCCGGGGCGCGGTAGACGCGCACCAGGGTCCCCTCCCGGCCGTCGAGGCGGAAGAAGCTGCCGTCGCGCACCTCCTCGAGCGCCACCCCCGCCACGTCGCCCAGCATGCTCTCCCCCCGGGGGCCCTGGAGGCGGAGGGCGCGCAGGGCGTCGAGCGAGAGGGCGTCCTCCCGCACCAGCAGGGGGCGCACCGCCGCGCCCGCCCGCGCCCGGCCGGCGGCCACCCCAGCGCCCACCGGCTTCAGGCGGGCCACCAGGTCCGCGGGGGTGAGCCCGCGGGCGGCGAGGGCGGCGGCGCGCGGGCGGACGACCGGATGGAGCGGCGCGAGCCCCAGGGTCTCCACCTTCCCCGTCCCCTCCAGCCGGGCGAGCTCGGGCACCAGCACCTCGCGGGTGAAGGCGGTGCGCACCCCCGGCTCGCCGCCGAAGACACCGACCTCGACGATCGGCTCGGCGTCGCCCGCCACCAGCTCGACGGCGAGGGCCACCCCCGGAGACTCCAGCCCGGCAAGGCGGCGCTCGGCCTCGATCCGCAGCCTGTCGGGGTCGGTCTGCCACTCGCTCTCCACCCGCACGCGGGCGAAGCCGTCGCCGGTGGAGCTGCGCACGGCGGTCACCCCGGGGATGGCGGCGAGCCGCTGCTCCAGCGGGCGGGTGATCCCCTCCAGCAGCTCCTCGCGGGCGCGGTCCGGCGCCGTGGCGGTGATGGTCAGCCCCGGGCGCTCCAGCGCGGGGAGGAGCGAGACGGGGAGGCGGAGCAGGGAGAAGGCTCCGAGCACCACGACCGTCAGAGCTCCCAGCAGGGTCGAGACCGGCCGCTCGATGGCGCGGCGGATCACGGCTTTTTTTCCTTGGCGGCGGGCTCCGCGACCGCCTCCACCCGGACGCCGTCGGCGAGCAGGGCGGCGCCGTTGACCACCACCTTGTCCCCCGCCGCGAGGCCGGAGAGCACCTCGATCCGCCCCTCCCCGCGGGCGCCGGTGGTCACCGCCCGCCGCCGCGCCGTCCCCCCCTCCACCACGAACAGGGCGCTCCCCCCTTCGGAGATCACGAGCGCCTCCTCGGGCACGGTGACCGCGTCGGGGCGCGGATCGAGCTCGACGTGGACCTCCACCCCCTCGCCCGGCGCCGGCAGGCCGCTGCCGGCGGTCACCTCGGCCACCACCGGCGCGGTGCCGCCGGCGTCGAGCATGGGGGAGATCTCGCGGATCACCCCGCGCCCCGCCGCTCCCGGGGTGCCGGGGAGGACGAAGCGCACCCCGAGGCCGGTATGGAGCCGCCCCCGGTCCCCCGCCGCCGCCCGCGCCTCGACCCGCGGCGGCCCCCCAGCCGCGACGCGGGCGAGCACGGCGCCGGGCTGCGCCTCGCCGTCGGGCGGGAGCTGGCGCTCGACCAGCAGCCACCCCGTCACCGGCGAGCGCAGCTCCAGGGTCCCCTGCCGCTGCCGCGCCGCGTCCAGGCGCTGGGCCGCGAGATCGGCCTCGGCCTTGTAAGTGGCGAGCTGCGCCGCCGGGACGATCCCGAGGTCGAACGCCTTCTGATAGCGCGCCAGGTCCGAGCTGGCCGCCGCCAGGTGGAGCCGGGCCTCGGCGACGCCCGACTCGGTATCGGTGTTGACCAGCCGGGCGAGCACCTCGCCGGCCCGCACCTGCACGCCGGAGGAGAGCCCATTGCGGAACCGCTCGGGGTAGCGCAGCCGCCCGGCCGACGGCAGCACCACCTCGGCCTCCTTGGCCGGCCGCACCACGCCGAGCAGAACGAGGGTCGGCTGGAACGGCGCGCGCACAGCCTTCTCGATCTTCACCGGCAGGGGCGGCGGATCCTCGGGGATCTCCGCCTCCGGACGGCAGGCGGCCATGGCGGAAATGCCGAGGAGGGCGAGGAGAGCGAGAGGTGCGGGGGCGAGCTTCATACATCCTCCATCACGAAAGCATCCGCTCCGGCCGGCGCAGGCGCCGGCGGGCGTAGAGGTAGAAGAGGGCCGCTCCGGCGGCGAGAATGGCCATGCCGCGCAGCCAGGGGAGCGCTTCCTCGGCGCCGGGGAGAAAGCGTCCGTAGTGCGATTCGAAGCGCGGCGGAATGGGGCTGATGAAAAACCAGGGGCTCATCAGGGCCACAGTGGCCGCCGAGGCGAGCCAGACTGCTCCGGAGGTGCGCAGGCGGACCGCCCAGAAGAGCGATATCGCGCCCAGGAAGAGGCTGACGACCACGACCTGCAGGAGCGGCGGGAGGAGCGGGAACCCGCAGCCGCCGACAAGCCAGCCGAGCAGCATCACCAGGAACCCCTGAGCGGCGATGACGGCGCAGACGGCTCCGGCCCGCCGCACGAAGTAAGCCTCGGCGGCCGGCGAGGAGAGCGCGAGGTCGAGGCAGCCGGCGCGGCGCTCCAGGTCCACCAGCCCGGAGAGGGCGGGGAGGGCCAGTAGCAGCGAGGGGAGAAGGAACGCGTAGCGGAAGATGCTCCCCGCGTCCCCCTCCGACTCCAGGAGCATCGAGTAGAGCAGAAAGAGAAGGACCAGGGCGTCGATCACCGCGAAGAGCGCCAGCCGGCGGCCGAGCAGGAGGCTCAGCGAGAGGTAGCCCGAGCGGAGGCTCCGCCGCAAAGACTGGAGGAGCCGGCTCATTTTCCACCCTGGAAGAAGACCCGGTCGCCTGGCGCGCCGTTGGGCACCAGGCGGTGGCACTCCTTGTCGGGATCGAGCAGCACGGCCTGCGGCCGGCGGGTAGTGTGGAGATCGAAGGCGCCATCCTTGCCGCCGTCGGCCCGCGCCAGGGTGGAGACCGGCCCGAGGTCGGTGGTCAGCACGATCTTGCAGAGCGCTTCGGCGTCCCCGCGGTTGTGCATCCTCCCGGTGGCGTGCCAGCCGTCGGCCTCCTGGCGGAACTCGACCCCTTCGAGCACCGGTACCGCCAGGCTCCCCTTCACAAAGTTGTCGTCGAGGAAGCGCGCCAGGTCCGGGCCGCCGTGGCGGGCGAGGGCGGCGAGAAGGTCCCGGCGGGTCATGGGATGGCGGTCGTCCGCGTGGGAGAGCAGCTCCTCTACGGCCTGGTGCAGCGCCTCCTCCCCCATCCGGTGGCGCAGTCCCGCGAGCAGGGCCGGGAAGCGGCTGTGCCAGTAGAGCGGCGCGGAGAATGTGATCGGCGGCGGCACGCTGACCACGCCCCCCTGCCCGGGCCTGAGCCCCTCCACCGCGGCGCCTCCCTCCGGACCCAGGCCGAGCCGCTGGAGCGCGAGGTTGCGGAAGAGCAGCCGGAAGAGGATGGCGTCGTCCGCCACCGGCGGCCGCCGGCGGGCGAGCTGGGAGGCCACCATCTCGGCCAGGAAGGCATCCGGCTTCAGCAGATTGTCCCGATGGATCAGGTCCCCCTCGCTGAGCAGCACCAGGTTCCCCTGCACGGCGAAGGGGAGCTGGGAGGCGCCGCGCCAGCGGGTGCTCAGGGCGACGCCGATCGGGTCGAGGTCGAAGACCCGGTCGCCCGACCATTCGAGGACCGCGATCCGCAGCCGGCCGTTCAGCCCGGGCCACGCCTCCTCGATCGTGCGCGCGCTGCCGTCGAGGAACCCGAGGTGCAGCGTCCCGGCCTGGACGTGGGCGGGGTAGACGGCCACCGTGGTGCCGCTCGCCGCGGCGAACAGCGTGACATAGCGCCCGCCCACCACGGCGAGATCGCCCAGCGGCTGCCGGCAGCCCCCCGCCAGACGACCCGAGCGCGTGGTGTCCCCGCAGGAGTCGGCCAGCAGCGCTCCGGCCGGGCCGGTGAGCGAGATCGCGATGTCCGCCTGCGGAGTGAAGGATTCCTCCGGCACGCTCTGGTCCTCGTCCAGCTTCCAGCTCTGATAGCGGGGGATCGGGGAGAGGTCTGAGGCGAGGAGCCGGATCCGGCGCGGCGAGAGGGCCGGCGCCAGGAAGCTTTCCGACAGATCGACAAGATCGCGGTCGAACCGATGGGTCAGATGGCGGCCGAAGCGGATATGGAAGCTGGGGTATTCGAAGACCTGCGGATCGATCCGGGCCTCGGCGGGTGCCCCCGCCAGCCGGAAGCGGATCTCCCGTCGGCCCCCCGGAGGGATCGGCGGTGCGAGCTCCACCGCCAGGCGGTCCCAGGAGCGGGAGAGCGTCAGCGTCCCCTCCCCGCCCCGCGCCTCGGCGATCGCCAGCCGCGGATTCAGCTCGAACGCCAGGTGCCCCGCCGGCGTGGAGCCGACGTTGCGCATCTCGGCCGTCACCGTCAAGCTCACCCGCCGGTCCGGGCCGAGCGCCCCCTCCACCCGCCAGCGTCCCGGCAGCAGCGTCGCCGGCGTGGTCGCGGAAGACTCCGCGCTCTCGGCGGCGAACCTCTCCCGGCCGAGCGCCTCGAAGTCGTTTACCCGCCCGATCAGCAGGGCCGAGGCGCCGGCGGCGAGCAGCAGCAGGGCGCCCATCGCCAGGAGATCCGCGGGGACGGGCCGGGGGTCGGGGGTGTAGCGCTCCCGCAGGCGCGCGAAGACGACGAGGAAGGTCCGCAGCGGATGGTCGCGCCGGATCCGCCAGGGCCGCACGTCCGGCCGGGTGCGGCGGAGGTAGCGCACGGCGAGCGCAAGCAGGGCGGCGGCCTGGGCCGCCGGCACCGCCGCCCGCGCCAGGAGCTGGCCGGCGGCCGCCCGCAGGTCGTACGGGCTCTCCGTCACCACGATCGGGAAGGGGAGCTCCATGAAGTTGTCGTGCCGGCCGCCGGCCGTGATCCGGGAGAGGGAGCGGGGAACGAAGCCCGTGTCGAGCCAGGCGAGAGGGTTGCCCAGGCGGATGCCGAAGCGGCCGAGCAGCGCGTTCACCAGGGCCGGCAGGAAGGGGAGCACGAAGGCGGCGAGCAGGAAGGCGTTGAGCGCGCCGCCGGCGATGGTCCCCACCGCCAGGGCCTCGGCCGAGAAGACCAGGGCAATGGGGGCGACGTGCAGCGCCCAGGGGCCGAGGAAGGGTCCGGCGGCGACCGCGCCGGTGCCCGCCGCCGCCAGCCCCGCCGCCACGGCGAGGGGCAGGGCGGTCAGCGGCAGCAGCAGCGCCTGGAGGGCGAGCCAGCGGCGAAGCAGGTAGCCGGCGTTCGACATCCCCGTCAGCGCCACGGTCGTCCAGGCCCCCTCGTCCTGCTCGCGGGTGATGGCGTCGAGCGAGATCAGGAAGGCCACCACGGCGGTCAGCAGGGGGAGGATCTCCAGCGTCTCCGCGGCGTAGGTGGCGGCGCCGACCGCCATCGGCATCTGCGCCCGGCGCAGCCAGATCAACGCCGCGGGCGCCGATCCCGCCGCCACATAGAGGGCGGCGAGCACCCGGAAGCGGAGCGACCGCCACTGCGTGCGCAGCTCGTGCGCGGCGAAGGCGGCGAAGAGCCTCACGCCGCGTCCTTCTCCGTCTCGACGGCAGGGGCGACCCCTTCCAGAGCGAGGAACGCCGAGTACGACTCCTCCAGCGTCGGCCGCCGCGGCGCGGCGCCGGGCAGCGGAGACTCGCTGTAGACCACCCGCTCGATCCCCCCCTGGCGGTCGGCCCGGCGGGTCACCTCGACGGCGCCGGCCGGCAGCGGCTCGTCCGCCGGCACCTGCCAGAGCCGCCCTGCCGCCCGCCGCAGCAGCTCGGTCGGGGCGCCGTCGAAGAGCAGCCGGCCGCCGGCGATCACCCCCAGCCGCGGACAGGTCGCCTCCACGTCCTCCACGATGTGGGTCGAAAGCAGCACGGTGGTGCTGGCGGCGACGTCGGTGATCAGGTTGCGGAAGCGGATCCGCTCTTCCGGATCGAGGCCGGCGGTGGGCTCGTCGACCACCACCAGCCGCGGCGAGTGGAGGATCGCCTGCGCGATCCCCAGCCGCCGCTGCATCCCCCCCGAGTAGTCGCCGGCCGGCCGGTCGGCCGCGCGCTCCAGGCTCACCGCCTCCAGCAGCTCGGACACCTTGCGGCGGAGCGCGGCGCGCCCGAGCGGCACCTCGCGCAGCCGGGCGCAGTGGAGCAGGTACTCGCGCCCGGTGAGATGGCCGATCGGATGGAAATCCTGGGGAAGGAAGCCGATCCGCCGCCGGATCTCCGCCCGCGCCCGCGCCGACGCCGCGTCCAGGCCGTCGTACACCCGCCGTCCGCCGCTCGGCTCCAGCCCCAGCACCAGGATCGAGAGCAGCGTCGTCTTCCCCGCGCCGTTGTGCCCGAGCAGGCCGAACATCCCCGCGTCCAGCCGCAGCGAAACCCCCTTGAGAGCCTCCAGGCCGTCGGCATAGGTCTTGGTGATCCCCTCCAGCTCGATCATCGGCTCTCCCGCAAGCATCCTCTCCGGCCACGTCCGGCCAAGCTGGCGCCCTTGACGGCCACCGGGCCGCGCCAACCCTGAAGTCCTGACGGATCTTCTGAACCTGAGTGTACTACATCCGCAACACAGTCTACGGATGAGCGGGGGAGAATGTTTAGGGGGCGGGGGAGAGGGCGTGAGGTGAGTGGGTCAAGGACTCGCCCGCAGGGCGGAAGTTACCCAGCCTGGGGTGTGAACCCCAGGACCGGGTCCGCAAACCACCTTCCTGAGCCCCGCAGGGCCGACACCTCGGCGGGAGCTTCGAATCGGCGGAACCTGCCGGCCCTGCGGGGCTTGGGGGATGGGGTGCGCCCTCTCCCCCTGGGGTTGACACCCCAGGCTGGGCAACTTCCGCCCTGCGGGCGGTCGCGAAAATGTTAGGGAGAAGGGAGGAATCGCAGGAAATCCCTACCCCCCGGGTTTCAGTTATGGAACGAAGAGGAAGTCACCCGCAAAGGAGCCGCCCATGAAGCCTACTCTTCCCGCAATCCTGATCGCCGCCTCCGTCGCCCTCTGTGCGACGTGGGCCGGCGTTGCCTATAGCGAGCCCGAGCCGCGGACGCCGCAGGCGCTCGCCGTTCACATGCCCTGGAAGGCGGCGGGCCTCTCCGACCGCCAGGCGGCTTCCCACCTGCTGAACCGCTTCGCCTTTGGCCCCCGCCCCGGCGAGGTGGACGCCGTCGTCAAGATGGGGCTCGACCGCTGGATGGACCGCCAGCTCGCCGCCAACCTCCCCGACGCCAAGTCGCTGGAGGATCTGCGCGAGCTTCCCGCCCTCGGCATGACCACGGCGCAGATCTACAAGACCTATCCGCCGGCGGGGATGATCCTCATCCAGGCGAAGCAGGCCGGGATCATTCCCGACGACATCAAGAAGGGCGATCTCAAAAATAAGGAGAACGACCCCCAGCGCGAGGAGCTCAAGGCCAAGGTGAAGGCCTTCGCCGCCGAGCAGGGGTACCGGCCGGAGAAGGAGCTGATCGGCCAGCTCATGACCCAGAAGCTGGTGCGCGCCGTCGAGTCCGAGAACCAGCTCGAAGAGGTGATGACCGACTTCTGGTACAACCACTTCAACGTCTCGACGACCGACAACAAGGTCAAGCCCTTCCTGCTCTCCTACGAGCGCGACGCCATCCGTCCCAACGCCCTGGGGAGCTTCCGCGGCCTCCTCGAAGCCACCGCCAAGAGCCCGGCGATGCTGGTCTACCTCGACAACGCGCAGTCCACCGCGGCGGCCAACGAGCCGACCACCATGCAGGACGAGATGGACCGCACGCCGCGCCAGCGGGCCCGCTTCGGCGGCCGTGGCGCCGTCGCGACGGCGGACCCCGACCCCACGATGTCCCGCTTCAGCGGCCGGGGGATGCTCGCGGCGCGCCAGAACCGCCTCGCGCGCTCGCCGCTGGCCCCGAAGCGCAAGCAGCAGCAGGGGGTCAACGAGAACTACGCCCGCGAGCTGATGGAGCTTCACACCCTCGGCGTCGACGGCGGCTACACCCAGAAGGACGTCGTCGAGGTCGCCCGCGCCTTCACCGGCTGGACGATCCTGCCGGCGCAGCCGAAGGTCCGCGAGGCGGCCGAGACGCGGCTCGCCCGCGCCCAGCGGGCCGGGGGGCTCGGCTTCGTCCAGGAAGGGGACTTCCTCTTCCGCGCCGACCAGCACGACGCCGCCGCCAAGACCGTGCTGGGCGCCAGCCTGCCGGCCGGCCGCGGCATCGAGGACGGCGAGGCCGTGCTCGACCTGCTGGCCGCCAACCCCGCCACGGCCCGGCACATCTCGACCAAGCTGGCCGTCCGCTTCGTCTCGGACCACCCGCCGCAGGCGCTGGTCGACCGGCTGACCGACCTCTACCTGAAGACCGGCGGCGACGTCCGCCGCGTGGTGGCCGCCATCGCCGAGTCCCCCGAGTTCTGGCGCCGCGACGCCGTGGGCGCCAAGATCAAGTCCCCCTTCGAGCTCGCCGCCTCGGCGCTGCGGATCACCGGCGGCGACGTCATCGATCCCAGCGAGCTGTTCCGGTGGATCAACCGGATGGGGCAGCCGCTCTACGCCTACCAGGCGCCGACCGGCTATCCCGACCGCGCCGAGGCGTGGGTGAACACCGGCTCGCTGCTCAGCCGGATGAACTTCGGCCTCCAGCTCGCCGCCAACCGGGTGAAAGGGGTGAGCGTCGACCTCGCCGCGCTCGACGGCGGCCGCGAGCCCGCCTCCCGCGAGGACGCCCTGCGCGTCTACGCCGCGCTCCTGATGCCCGGCCGCGACCTCGACTCCGCCGTCAAGCTCCTGCAACCCATGGTGGCCGATCCCAACCTGGCGAAACGGGTGGACCAGGCCGCCCCCAAGGACGCGGGGAAGGCCGCGGCCAAGGCCGATCCCGCCGAGGACCTCCTCGACGGCCGGCCGGAGAAGCCGATGCAAGGCCCGCGCGCCGTCAACGTCCGCGGCCTCCTGGGCGACGAGCCCAAGCAGCCGGTCGACCGCCGGCCCCCCTCGCCCCTGGAACAGGTCGTAGGGGTGATCCTGGGGTCGCCCGAGTTCCAGCGGCGGTGAGCGTAGGGTGCGCTGTGCGCACCATGAACGCCGGGAAGGTGCGCACAGCGCACCCTACGGGCTGACAAAACGATCAATTCGGGAACGACAAGGACATACCGCCATGATCAACCGCAGACTCTTCCTGAAGACCGGGGGCATCGCCCTCTTTTCCCTGGGCGTGGGCGCCGGCCCAGGGTTCCTGACCCGGGCTGCGATGGCCGCGCAGGGCACCGGCTCGACCTCGTCGCGCCGGCGCAAGATCCTGGTCACCATCTTCCAGCGCGGCGCCATGGACGGCCTCGCCGCCGTGCCGCCGATCGACGATTCCCTGAAGTCGCTCCGCCCCCGCCTCGCCCTCTCGGCCGCCCGCGGCGACGGCGACCGGGCGCTGCTCGACCTGGGCACCGGCTTCGGCCTCCATCCGGCGCTCGAGCCGCTGCTGCCGCTCTGGAAGGAGAAGCGGCTCGGCATCGTCCACGCCGTCGGCTCGCCCGATCCGACGCGCTCGCACTTCGACGCCCAGGACTTTATGGAGACCGGCACCCCCGGCCGCAAGGGGACGCCGAGCGGCTGGCTCAACCGCGCCGTGGGCCTCTCCGGCCACGAGGGCTCCCCCTTCCGGGCGGTGGCGATGACCGCCTCACTCCCTCGCTCGCTCTACGGCGACGAGCCGGCCCTGGCGGTCACCAACCTCGCCGACTTCAAGGTCCAGCTCCCCGGCGCCGACCGCACCGCCGCCGCCGCCGGCCAGGGCTTCGAGGCCCTCTACCAGCAGACCTCCCAGGGGCTGCTGCGCGACACCGGCGGCGAGACCTTCCGGGCGGTCCACATGCTCTCGGCGGCCGAGATCCAGAAGTACAAGCCGGCGGAAGGGGCGGATTATCCGAAGACGCCGCTCGGCAACTCCCTGCGGCAGATCGCCCTGCTGATCAAGTCCGACGTCGGGCTGGAGATCGCCTTCGCCGAGTCCGGCGGCTGGGACACCCACGTCCAGCAGGCCGCCACCTTCAACCGCCAGGCCCGCGACCTCGCCGAATCGATCCAGGCCTTCTGGACCGACCTCGGCGCCTACCAGGACCAGGTCGTGCTGACCACCATGACCGAGTTCGGCCGCACCGTTCGCGAGAACGGCTCCGGCGGCACCGACCACGGCCACGGCTCCTGCCTGTTCGTGCTGGCCAATTCGATGGACGGCGGCAAGGTCCACGGCACCTTCCCCGGCCTCGACAGCGGCGCCCTCTACGAGGGGCGCGACCTGCCGGTGACCACCGACTTCCGCGCCGTCTTCTGCGAGCTGGCCGGCAAGCACCTGGGGATCAAGGACGACGCCAAGCTCTTCCCCGGCTGGACCGGCCGGCGGCTGCCGCTGCTCAGGGCGTAGGGGCCGCCTCCCGCGCTCGCACGATGAAGCGCTTGGGGGCGGAGCCCACGTAGTAGAAGGGGTAGCAGGTCACCAGGGTGAGCTCCGAGGTGCCCTCCTGCCGGAGGACCTGGGTCTCCTCCGGCTGCACGATCTCGGTCCACTCCACCCGGTAGCGGAAGGTGCCTTCCAGGGTTTGTAGCCGGATGATGTCATTTTTACGAATGTCTTTGAGGCCGCGGAAAAAACTGTCCCTGTGCGCGGCGAGGCCGACGTTGCCGATCCCCGGCAGCGAGGTCTCGGGGATGTGCCCGACGCCCCGCCGCAGCGTCGTATCGTCCGATCCCTCCAGCACCACCG
>DASWQX010000479.1:0-3057 GCA_036403495.1 Thermoanaerobaculia bacterium | reverse complement strand
TGCTTCAAACCGCCGCGCCCTGCTGGCGGCCGGCTGCATCACAGCCCTGGCAGCCATCCTGATCGCCTTCGACGTCACCGGCCAGGCCGGGGCGGCGGGGCCGGACGTGACGGTGTTCAACTTCACCGACGTCCATAGCTGGGGCTCCGCCGACGGCTTCGCCGCCTATTCGATCGGCACCGTTTCCTGCAATCGCGGCGACGCGCCGCTCAACTGGTGCAACAACAGTGGCGGCTGCGCGCCCGGCGCGACGCATGCGGACCACCCGGTCATCGCCCAGAACCTGTACCGGCTCAAGAACGGCCGTTTCGCCCAGGTCGGCATGAGCTGGGTGAAGCATGGCTTCCTGGCGCTCAACCAACCCGTCTCCGGCTGCACGGGCGCCGCCGGGCAGGCCTGCACAAACCCCAACCAGAGCGGGGCGCAGCTCTTCGTCGGCTGCACCGACCCCTACACCGCGAGCCTCAACGGCAGCCAGCCGCTCCGTCGCCGTTCGGAAGTCAACGCCACCACCGGCGTCTTCCCCTTCCCCGGCTCGGTCCCCCCGGGGCCCTACGCGGTCTACGACGAGCGGATCAAGGTCGCCACGGCGGATGTCGATCCGGCGCAGAACGCCGGCGCCACCTACTACGCGGAAGGGCACTACGTCGCCGCCGACGACGCGGCCTCGGGCAACGCGCTCAACAACGCTTCCTATCGCCGGGTCACCGTCGGTGCCGGGACCACGTACCCCCTGACGATGACCGGCGCCTTCTTCCAGCAGCAGTCGGCCATCAACGCCTGGGCGGCGCAGGACCCGACCGTGCTCCTGGTCAACGTCGACGTCAAGGACGGAGTGTTCGTCGAGCGGTACGACGTGGCGCGCAAGGTCACCGATCTCGGCGGCGGCCTCTGGCACTACGAGTATGCCGTCCACAACCTGAACTCCGACCGCGCCGCGCGTGCCTTCACGGTCGAGTTCCCCGGAGCGGCCGGCTTCACCAACGTCGGCTTCTACGGCATCGCGCACCACTCCGGCGAGCCCTACGCCACCGACGACTGGGTGACGTCCTCGACGGCGGCCAGCCTCACCTGGTCCACCGACACCTTCGCCGTCAACCCGAACGCCCACGCCCTGCGCTGGTCGACGATGTTCAACTTCTGGTTCGACGCCGACCAGCCGCCGTCGGGCTCGATGGTCCACACCCTCGCCCTCTTCGCCCCCGGCGATCCCCCCTCGATCGACTTCGCGGTGGCTGACCCGCTGCTCAAGGACAGCTTCGAGTCGGGCGACACCTCGCTCTGGATCTCCTCGCCGTAAGGCCGGCGCTCTGCCAGTGGATCGATCCTCCGCGCCGACTCGTCGGTGACGTGTCGGCCGACGCGTCTGCGGGGGCGCCTCCGCGGCTCGCGGAGTGTAGTCCGAGGCCATTCCCGCCGGAACCCATCACTTTTTCCACGAACACGAGCCGGCATGCCGGATGCACTGGTCCCCCCGCGTTGATCCAGGTAGCACTCCTTTGCAGTTCCTTGGCGGGTTCGTCTTTGGCGTAGTTGGGAGCTCGATCATTCAGTCGTCTCCCTCTTATTGAGCGGCGGGTCATCCCGCGCAGCCAAGGAGAAAATCATGGTCCTTTTCCAAGCGGTCAGCGTTCCCGTCAATGGCACCGGCACCTACTCCGGCCTGGCACTGTTCCAAGAATCGATCGCCAATGCGGAGGTCTGCTTGCGCGGCCTGAATTTGCAGAATTATACGGACGGCTCGCTCTGGCACTACAGGGGAGTGACGGAGGTTCAGATCGCCTCGGTCTCCGTCGGCACGGAAGAGGTGCAGTTCAGCTTCAATTTCAATTTTTCCGAGGGGAGCAGCTATCAGATGGCGGGTAGCATCGACTTCCTGGTGATCGCGAACTCGCACTAGAGGCGGTGAGGGGCGCCGGCTCCGGCCGGCGCTCGTATGAACCTCAGTTCTAAAAATGTAACATGCGCGCTCCGCGCCGGTCAGCCCCGACTCGAAGCCGGCCGGCGCGAGCGCCCACCCCGCCCGGGCATAAATGCCCGGGCGGGGGCGGGCAATCTGACAAAGTAGTTCTCCACCGGGCTGTCGCCCGACCCCGGGGGATGAAACCGGCCCGAGTTTCTTCGTAGAAATAAGGCGAGGGCTGGCTTCGAAGTGCTACGGCTGAACGGCGTCAGCCTTCTCTTCGACGCCCACGTCGTCGATTCTGCTGCGACCGACTCGAAGCCCGCCGTCACTGAGGCGGAATCCTCTCTGTGACCCGTTGATTCCTCCGCATGACCCGCGAATTGCTCCGCATAATCCGCGAATTGCTCCGCGTATCTCTTGCAATGTGCCGCGGCATTCGAGATTTTCCGACCCGCTGGGTTGATTTACTCCGCGAAATTGGACTACTGTCAACCAACAACATGTCAATTCTCCGTGTATCGTACCAAATATGCGGATTTATACGCAAATTTCGCGGAGAGTAGGTCGAATTTCTACGCTAATTTTCTTGAGTTCACGGATTATTTACGGAGCAAAGCCGAGAGATTCTTGGGTCATGCGGAGGATTTCAGGGTTGGGCTGCTGTCCCGACGAGTCCGCGAAGAGCTGGGAGCCGGATTTGCGGCACTTTTCCCAGGGCAGGAGAGCCATGGATACACGGCTGTTGCGGGCTTCGATTCTGTCCAGCCTCGAGCCACGGGTCACGCATCACCGCGAGCATCCTTTAGAGTAGCCCCCGTGGAGCGCTACCTCGTCAACGAGATCTTCTACAGCCTGCAAGGGGAGGGGGTGCGCGCCGGCACTCCCAACCTCTTCCTGCGCCTCTCCCGCTGCAACCTCGCCTGCAAGGTCGAGACGCACGGCTTCGACTGCGACACCGAGTTCGAGTCCGGCCGCTGGATGACCCTGCCGGAGATCCTGGGCGAATTCCGCGAGCTCTCGGCGAGCTGCGACTGGGTGATCCTCACCGGCGGGGAGCCTGCCCTCCAGGTCGACCGCGAGCTGATCGACGTCCTCCACGCGGCGGGCTACAAGCTGGCGATCGAGACCAACGGCAGCTTCGCGCTGCCGGA
>DASWQX010000478.1:0-3027 GCA_036403495.1 Thermoanaerobaculia bacterium | reverse complement strand
CGAGGGTGAGGCTTCGAAGCGCCGGACGCCCCAGCGATCAGGGGCGCCCTGAATCCTCGCCGCGCCGTCCTGTCGCCCCTTCGGGGCTCTGAATTTTTTGGGATCGCCCTTCCCGGGGCTCACGCCCCGGGCTACATGCTGTCGCCCCTTCGGGGCTGACGATGATGACGCTCTCTTGGTGACTCCGGCCTACCCCGCCGCCGCCGTCCTTGCCGTCCCCTTGGTTTTGGCCTTCAGGTAATCCCGGTTCATCCGCGCGATGAAGTCGATCGAGATCCCCTTCGGGCAGACGGCCTCGCACTCGGCGTGGTTCGAGCAGTAGCCGAAGCCTTCGCGGTCCATGGTCTCGACCATGGCGAGGGCGCGGTCGAAGCGCTCGGCCTGCCCCTGCGGCAGCAGGTTGAGGTGCGAGACCTTGGCGGCGGTGAAGAGGTTGGCGGCGCCGTTCGGGCACTGCGCCACGCAGGCACCGCAGCCGATGCACTGCGCGGCGTCGAAGGCGAGGTCGGCGAGCGGCTTGGGCACCGGGGTGAGGTTCGCCTCCGGCGCGCTGCCGGTCGATACCGAGATGTAGCCGCCGGCCTGGATGATGCGGTCGAAGGCGCCGCGGCTCACCACCAGGTCCTTGATCACCGGGAACGCCCTGGCCCGCCAGGGCTCGACGTGCAGCACGTCGCCGTCCTTGAAGTGGCGCATGTGGAGCTGGCAGACGGTGGTGCCGGGGAGCGGCCCGTGCGCCTCGCCGTTGATCATGAAGCCGCAGGAGCCGCAGATCCCCTCGCGGCAGTCGTGCTCGAAGGCGACCGGCTCCTCGCCGCGCCCGGAGAGCTGCTCGTTGAGGACGTCCAGCATCTCCAGGAACGAGGCGTGCTCGTTGACACCCTCGACCTGGTATTGGACCATGCGCCCCGCGTCCGCGGGGCTCTTCTGACGCCAGACGTGGAGGGTGAGGTTCATTATTTGTAGCTCCTTTGGCTGGGCTTGACGTACTCGAAGGCGAGCGGCTCGCGGTGGAGCGCCGGCGCCTGGCCCACTCCCTTCCACTCCCATGCCGAGACGAAGGAGAAGTGCTCGTCGTCGCGCAGCGCCTCGCCGTCGGGCGTCATGTGCTCCTCGCGGAGATGGCCGCCGCACGACTCGTCGCGCTCCAGGGCGTCGCGGCACATCAGCTCGGCGAGCTCGAAGAAGTCCGCCACCCGGCCGGCCCGCTCCAGCTCCTGGTTGAGCTGCTCGGGGCCGCCGACGATCCGCAGGTTGCTCCAGAACTCCTCGCGCAGCGCCGGGATGAGCTCCAGGGCCTTCCGCAGCCCTTCCGCGTTGCGGGCGATGCCGCAGTACTCCCAGACGATGCGGCCGAGCTCGCGATGGAAGGAGTCGGGGCTCCGCTTGCCATTGATCGACAGCAGCCGATTCACCCGCTCGCGGACGTCGGCCTCGGTGGCGCGGAAGGCGTCGGTGTCGGTCGACAGCGCCTCGCCCAGGTGGCTCGCGAGGTAGTCGCCGATCGTGTAGGGGATCACGAAGTAGCCGTCGGCTAGCCCCTGCATCAGCGCGCTGGCGCCGAGGCGGTTGGCGCCGTGGTCGGAGAAGTTGGACTCCCCCAGCGCATAGAGGCCGGTGACGTTGGTCATCAGGTTGTAGTCCACCCAGAGGCCGCCCATGGTGTAGTGGGGGGCGGGGTAGATCCGCATCGGCACCACGTAGGGGTTCTCGCCGGTGATCTTCTCGTACATCTCGAAGAGGTTGCCGTAGCGCTCCTCGATCAGCTTCTTCCCCAGCCGCTGGATGGCGTCCGCGAAGTCGAGGTAGGCGCCGTTCCGCTGCGGCCCCACGCCGAGCCCCTCGTCGACCACCGTCTTGATGTTGCGGGCGGCGACGTCGCGCGGCACCAGGTTGCCGAAGCTCGGGTACTTGCGCTCCAGGAAGTAGTCGCGCTCGCTCTCCGGGATCTGATCGGGCGAGCGCTTGTCGTTCGGATCCTTCGGCACCCAGACCCGGCCGTCGTTGCGCAGCGACTCGGACATCAGCGTCAGCTTCGACTGGTAGTCGCCCGAGGCCGGGATGCAGGTGGGGTGGATCTGCGTGTAGCAAGGGTTGGCGAACAGCGCGCCGCGGCGGTGAGCGCGCCAGGCGGCGGTGACGTTGGACCCCTTGGCGTTCGTGGACAGGTAGTAGACGTTGCTGTAGCCGCCGGTGGCCAGCACCACGGCGTGGCCGGCGTGGCGCTCGATGGCGCCGGTCACCATGTCGCGGGTGAGGATGCCCACCGCGCGCCCCTTGGCGTCGACGACCACGTCGAGCATCTCGGTGCGCGGGAACATCGTCACCTTGCCGGCGGCGATCTCCTTTTCCAGCGCCTGGTAGGCGCCGAGCAGGAGCTGCTGGCCGGTCTGGCCGCGGGCGTAGAAGGTGCGGGAGACCTGGGCGCCGCCGAACGAGCGGTTGTCGAGCAGGCCGCCGTACTCGCGGGCGAAGGGGACCCCCTGCGCCACGCACTGGTCGATGATGTTCACCGACACCTGGGCGAGGCGGTAGACGTTGGCCTCGCGGGAGCGGAAGTCGCCTCCCTTGACGGTGTCGTAGAAGAGCCGGAAGACGCTGTCGCCGTCGTTGTGGTAGTTCTTGGCGGCGTTGATCCCCCCCTGCGCGGCGATCGAGTGGGCGCGGCGGGGGGAGTCCTGGAAGCAGAAGCACTTCACCTCGTAGCCGAGCTCAGCGAAGCTCGCCGCCGCCGACGCCCCGGCGAGGCCGGAGCCCACCACCAGGATGGTGAACTTCCGCTTGTTGTTGGGGTTGACCAGCTTGAGGTGCCCCTTGTGGTCGTCCCACTTGTGCTCGATGGGACCGGCCGGGATCTTGCTGTCGAGCGTCATGGCACGGAGCTCCTAGCGAACGAGGCCGGTCCACACGGCCAGGGGGAACGAGATGTTGCCGATCGTGATGATCCAGGCAAAGGCGTGGGCAAAATAGCTGCGCCACTGGTTGAACCGGGGACTGTTCCAGCCCAGCGACTGAAAGAGGCTCCAC
>DASWQX010000477.1:0-6881 GCA_036403495.1 Thermoanaerobaculia bacterium | reverse complement strand
GAGGACGACTGGATCAGGCCGAACGTCAGACCGCCCAGCCCGAGCGTCGCGAGGAGGGCGCCGGGAACGTCGATCTTTCCCGCGGTCTGCTCGTCCCGGCTCTCCGGCACCCACCGTAAAGAGATCAGGATCACCGCCAGGGCCAACGGCAGATTGAGGAAGAACACCCACCGCCAGGACGCATGGTCGACGAGCCAGCCGCCGAGCAGCGGCCCCACCGCCGCCGTGATCGAGCCGAACCCCGACCAGGTGCCGATCGCCTTCCCCCGCCGCTTCTCGTCGAAGGAGGCCGAGAGGATCGCCAGGCTTCCCGGCACCATGAGCGCCGCCGCCACTCCCTGGGCGGCCCGCGCGGCGATGAGCTGCGAGGTGTTCGCCGCGAAACCGCAGGCGGCCGAAGCGGCGGCGAATCCGGCGATGCCGATCAGGAACACCTTGCGCCGGCCGAAGCGGTCGCCCAGCGAGCCCCCCACCAACAGCAGGGCCGAAAGGAAGAGGGCGTACGCCTCGACGATCCACTGCACCTGGGTCACCGAGGCGCCCAGGCTCTTCTGAAGGGCCGGCAGCGCCACGTTCACCGCCGTGCCGTCGATGAACCCCATGCTGGAGCCCAGAATGGTGGCCGCCAGCACCCAGGGCTCAGCCTTCGCGCCGCACGGAGACGCGCGCTTCCCCGCCAGGGCCACTCCCTCGATGCACGGCTCTCTCAGAATCTGCACGGGTCCGATTCTATCCTTCCTCGCCCGTGCGGCGAGCGGCTCCTCTCTCCGCCCTGGCGCAGAGAGGAGCCCGGCGAAATCAGTCGCAGGTCCAGTGGCTGTTGCTCGGGTCGCAGAAGCAGCTCCCGTGGAAGCCGTCCAGCCAGATACAGCCAACGTTCCTGCCCGGCAGGCTACAGGTCGCGCCGTCGAGGTTGTCGCACGAGGGCGCGGCTTGAGCGGCCTTGGGAACGGACGTCAGGGAAGCGATGAGGGCGAGGGCGGCGAGGGCGAGACGGATGGAAAGTTTCATGACGATCTCCTTAGAATTTTCGGTTTTTTCTTACATGCAGGAGAACGTCCCGATACCTCTGTTACCCTCACCCGGCCGGAAATATCTCAAGGCAGCCGGATCGATCAGCCCGTATTGATCAGCGATATCCCGCGGCCTGCAGCTCGAAGAGCTCGGCGTAGCGTCCGCCCGCCGCCAGTAGCTCCTCGTGGGTGCCCATCGCCTCGACCTTGCCGTCGGCGAGGACCAGGATGCGGTCCGCCATGCGCACGCTGGAGAAGCGGTGCGAGATGAGGACGGCGGTCTTCCCCTCGCTCAGCTCCTTGAAGCGTTGGAAGACCTCGAACTCCGAACGGGCATCGAGCGCCGCGGTCGGCTCGTCGAGGATCAGCACCTGGGCGTCCCGCATGTAGGCGCGGGCGATGGCCACCTTCTGCCACTCGCCGCCCGAGAGGTCGACGCCGGTGCGGAAACGCTTGCCGATCCGCTGCTCGTAGCCGGCCGGCAGCTTCGCGATCACCTCGTCGGCCAGGCTGCGCTCGGCGGCGCCTTCGATGCGCGCGCGGTCGTCGCGGGCCTCGATCCGCCCCACCGCGATGTTCTCGGCGGCCGTGAGGTGGTAGCGCACGAAGTCCTGGAAGATGACGCCGATATTGGAGCGCAGCGCCTCCAGGTCGTACTCGCGCAGGTCGCGGCCGTCGAGCAGGATGCGCCCCTCGTCCGGGTCGTAGAGGCGCGCCAGCAGCTTGACCAGGGTGGTCTTGCCGGCGCCGTTCTCGCCGACCAGAGCCAGCACCTCGCCGGCGCGCAGAGAGAAGCTCAGGTCGCGCACCGCCCAGCGCTCGGCGCCAGGGTAGCGGAAGCCGACGCTCTCGAAGGCGAAGCCGTCGCGGATCGGCATCGGGAAGGGGAACGGATCGGCCGGCGAGACGATCTCGGGCGCGATCTCGAAGAAGGAGAAGAGATCGTCGAGATAGAGCGCCTGCCCCGCCATCTGCGAAAAGCCGATCAGCAGCCCTTCGAGCAGGGTGCGCAGGCGGAGGAAGGAGCCGGCGAGGAAGGTGAGATCGCCGATGCTGAACCGGCCGCTCAGCGTGCGCCAGACGATGAAGGCGTAGGCCACGTAGTAGCCCACCGTGCCGAGAGCGGTCAGCAGCGCTCCCCAGCCGGCGCGGCGGATGGCCAGCCGGCGGTTGTCCAGGTAGAGGGCGTCGGCGAGCTGCCGGTAGCGCTCGATCAGGAAGGCGTTGAGGCCGAAGATCTTCACCTCCTTGGCGGTCTCGACGCTGGCCCCGGTCTGGCGCACGTAATCGATCTCGCGCCGCTCGGGCGTCCGCACCCAGTCGAGCGAGTAGCCCAGGGAGTTGAAGTGGGCTTCGCCGAGGAAGGCGGGCACCAGCGCCAGGATGAGCAGTGCGATCAGCCAGGGGGCGTAGACCACCAGCCCGGCGGCGAAGCTGATGATGGTCACCAGGTCCTGCGCTTGGCCGAAGAGCTGGTTCATCAGCGTCATCCGGCCGGTGGTCTGCCGGCGCGCGCGGTCAAGCTGGTCCTGGAGTTCGCTGTCCTCGAAGTCCTCCAGGTCGAGGGTGGCCGCATGCTCCATCAGCCGCACGCTGGTGGCGTTGGTGAACTGCTCGGAGAGCAGGGCGTCGAACAGCGAGACCAGCCGCCCGAGCCCGTCGGCGAGCACCGCCAGGACGAGCTCGATCGCCAGCAGCAGGGCGAGGTGATTGAGCAGGCCCTGGGCGAACCAGTCCCCCAGACGCGGATGCGTGCCATGGGTGCCGGCCAGCCGGATCACCTCGTCGATGATCAGCTTGCCGACGTAGAGGGTGGCGACCGGCAGCAGGGCGCGGACGAGGCGCAGCGTCAGGTCGCCGGCGGTGAGGCTGGGGCTGGTCCCCCAGATCAGCTTGAGGAAGGGGCGCAGGTTGCGCAGGGCGCCGAAACGCTCGCGCATCGAGCGCGACGTCAAGGGAGGTGGAGTGCCGCGGCCGTCCCAAGCGCCGCGGCCATCCTTGAGGGGGGTCTGTGCCATCCTGGTGTCTCTTGCAAGAAGGGCTCCTTGCAAGAATGACACACAGCGTCCTCGTCTAGCGGAGAGCCTGGGCGAGGTCCGCGATCAAGTCATCCGCGTCCTCGATCCCCACCGAGAGGCGGACCAGGTCCGGCGGCGGCCCCAGCCGGCCGCGCAGCTCGGCGGGAATGCTGGCGTGCGACATCCGGCAGGGCAGGCTGATCGAGGAGCCCACGGAACCGAAGCTGACGGCGATCGAGAAGAGCCGGGCGGCCTCAACGATCCTTTTCGATCGTTCGGGATCTCCCGTGGTGAAGCTGACCACGGAGCCCGGACCGCTCGCCTGGCGCTCATGAATCTCGCGGATCTCCGGCGGCGCCAGGGTGGGAAAGAAAACCTTTTCAATCCGCGGATGGGCGGCGAGGAACTCCGCGATCCGGATCGCCGTGGCGCACTGCCGGTCGACGCGTAGCGAGAGCGTCCGCATCCCCCGCAGCAGTAGCCAACTGTCGAAGGGGGCGAGGCCGGTCCCCTCGGCGTTGAGGTGGAAGGCGAGCCGCTCGTAAAGGGCGGGATCGCCGGTCACCACCGCCCCGGCGCTGACGTCGCCATGGCCGCAGAGGAACTTGGTGGCCGAATGGATCACCAGGTCGGCCCCCAGGGCCAGCGGGCGCTGGAGGCAGGGGGAGAGGAGCGAGTTGTCCACCGCCAGCAGCACGCCCCTGGCGTGAGCGCTTTCCGCGAGGCGCGCCAGGTCGGCGATCCGCAGGAGCGGATTGGTGGGGGTCTCCACCAGCAGCAGCCGGGTGGCCGGCGAGATCGCCGCCTCGACCGCCGCCGGATCGGTGGTGTCGACGTGGCGGACCCGCACTCCCAGCTCCGGCGCCACCCGGGAGAGGAGCCGCACCGTGCCGCCATAGAGGTCGTCGCCCGCGAGGATCTCCTCGCCGGCCCTGACCAGGCGGGTGACGGCGACCAGCGCCGCCATGCCGCTGCCGAAAGCGCAGGCGAAGGCTCCCCCTTCGAGCGCCGCGATCTGCTTCTCGGCCAGCGCGCGGGTGGGGTTGGCCGTCCGCGAGTAGTCGAACTCGCCGAATTCGGTGGCGCCGGGCTGGCGGAAGGTCGCCGTCTGATAGATCGGTGGCGCCGAGGCACCGTAGGGGTCGTCGCCAACCGGCAGGTGGACGCAGGTCGTGGCGATCTTCATGCCGCACCCTCTTCCCGCCACGCGGCATCTTCCTTGACAGTCGCCAGATCGTAGAGATCGGCCATCACGGCTTCGGTGGTCGGCCAGCGTCCGGCGCCACGGGCGGAGATCTCGATCCGCTCTCCCCCGGCGAGCTCGATCATCAGGGCATTCCCCGCCCCCGCCGTCCGGGTGAACGGATGATCGGGTGAGAGGTCGACCGGCTGCACGCTGGCCCTCAAAGCCCCGTCCACGCGCTCGGCGGAGGCGACCAAGCGGATCCGCCTCCCCCGCCGGAGCGCCTCGGCCGGCGCGCGCTCGTCGAGATCGGCGATCCCCCGCCGCGGGATGCTCTCCCAGGGGAGATCCACTCCGAACGCCTCGCGGACGAGAAGCGATAGCTTCTGCGCGGCGTCCGAGCCGTCGAGGTCGAGGGTGGGGTCGGCCTCGGCGTAGCCGGCGTCGCGCGCCTGGGCCACCGCCTCGGCGAACGTGGCCCCCGCCGCGTAGCGGTCGAGGACGAAGTTGCAGGTGCCGTTCAGGACTCCGGCGATCGATTGGACCGTCCCTTCGGCCGCAGCCCGCCGAACCGCTTCGAGAGCCGGAAGCGCGCCGCCCACAGCGGCGCTGTAGCGAAGCGAGACGCCGCGCCGCCTCGCCCGAGCTTCCAGGCTCGCCACCTTTCCGGCGAGAAGCGCCTTGTTGGCGGTCACCACGTGGCGGCCGAGGTCGAGCGCCCGCGCGATCAACCGTTGGGCGGGCTGGCATCCGCCGAGCAGCTCGACGACCACGTCGGCGTCGCGCTCCACCAGGGCCGTGGGATCCGCGCTACGGAGATGCCGCGGGATGAGGGGGAACCGGTCGCGGTCGGGCTCGCGCACGGCGACGCCGGTGACGCGGAAGAGATCCGGCCGGGCGAGGAGGCGCGCCAGGACGCCGCCGCCGACCGTGCCGCAACCGAGCAGGGCGACGCGCAAGGGTGGGCTGGCAGGGTGTGACGGGAGCGAGCGATCCGAGCAGGATGCGCCCAGCTCGAGGGCGAGGAAAGGAGCGGTGAGATCCGAACCATCGCGGCCCAGACGGGTGGGCAGGCAGGCGCGGTCGCGTCCCACGGAGCCGGGTACGACCACGATGGCGCGCGCCAGCTCGTTTCGGAGATAGGGGACGTCCACGGCGACGGGGTCCGCGTCGAGCGGATCGCCTTCCGTGATCAGGCCGATCTGGATGGGATCGAGAAGCGTGACGGGAATGCCGGCGCGGTCGAGGGCGAGGGTCAGGAGCGCGGCCGCGGCCGTCTCCCCGGTGCCGAGCAGGGCGGCCAGCCCCTCCCGTTGCGGTGGCAGGCCCAACTGCTGCGCTCGCTTCAGCAGGTCGTCGGAGGTACAGCCGAGGGCGGAGACCACCGCCAGGACTTGGTTTCCGGCCCGCCACTCGCGATAGATCTCGTGGACGGCGAGCGGCAGGTCGGCTTCGGAGCGCAGCACGGAGCTGCCGAATTTGAGGACGAGGGTGGGGGTGGATGGGGACATGGTTTCTTCTCCTGTCGTTGGAAAGAGGTCAGGTGGTGCTCAGGCTTCCAGGGCCTGCCGCAAATCGGCGATCAAATCGTCGGGGTTCTCCAATCCGACGGAAATGCGGATCAGGCCGTCGGTGATGCCGGTGGCCAGCCGCTGCTCCACCGGCACCGCGAGGTGAGTCATCGAGGCCGGATGCGTGACCAGCGTCTCGGCGGCGCCGAGGTTCTCGGCCAGGGAGCAGAGGCGGACGGCGTTCATCACGCGGATGCCCGCTTCGGTTCCCCCCTCGACCTCGAAGGCCATCAGCGCGCCGCCGGTCTTCTGCTGCCGGCGGGCGAGCTCGTATTGCGGGAACGACTCGAGCCCCGGGTAGTGGATGGTGGTCACCTTCGGGTGCGCCTCCAGGAAGCGGGCGATCTTGAGGGCGTTCGCCGCGTGGCGCTCCATGCGCAGCGGCAGCGTCTTCACCCCCTGGAGGGTGAGCCAAGCGTTCATCGGTGACTGGATGGCCCCGATGGCGTTGCGCAGGAAGGAGAGCTTCTCGTGCAGCCCGGCGTCGCGGGTGATCAGGGCGCCGCCCAGGGTGGCGTTGTGCCCCTCGATGAACTTGGTGGTCGAATGGAGCACGATGTCCGCGCCCAGCTCCAGGGGGCGCTGGAGGACCGGCGTCTGCAGCGTGTTGTCGACCACCACCACGGCGCCCGCGGCGTGGGCGAGGCCCGCCACGGCCTCGATGTCGGTGAGCTTGAGGGTGGGATTGGCGGGGGTCTCGACGAACACCAGCCGCGCCGGCCGGCTCAAGGCCGTCTCCCAGGCGCCGAGGTCCGCCGCGTCCACGAACTCGCTCTCGACTCCGAACTTGGAGAGCACCTGCTGGAAGAGGCGGACGGTGCCGCCATAGACCACGTCCGAGAGCAGGGCGCGGTCCCCGGCCTTGAGCAGGGCGAGGGCGAGCACCGCCGTGGCGCCCAGGCCGGTGCCGTAACAGGAGGCGTGCGCGGCCCCCTCCAGCGCCGCCAGCCGCCCCTCCAGCGCACTGACCGTGGGGTTCGCCGTGCGGCTGTAGGTGAACCCCTTGTGGCTCCCCACCGCCTCCATGACGTAGGTGGTCGATTGATAGATCGGCGTCAGCAGGGCGCCGGTGGCCGGGTCGGGCGAGGTGCCGGCG
>DASWQX010000476.1:0-5841 GCA_036403495.1 Thermoanaerobaculia bacterium | reverse complement strand
AGAAGACAAGGGCGAGTCCTAGATGCACTCGAACCCTTCGGCGTTTTGGTGCTTTAGCAGAAAAATAAATGTTTCTTTGTGTGATCTCTATTACTCGCACGATATTGCTCATAGAATAGATCCTGCGTGACTCCAGGCTCATCGATCGTCCCCCTCGTGACTTGAGTTCGCTGAACCGCCGGCATCGCGCCCGAAGGGGTGCGGCATCAGGCCGGGTCATTAGAGTCTCCGAGGCCGCTCACCCTGATCCTCGCCGCCCTCAATCCCTAGATACCGCCTCAGGGCCCTCCGCATGACTTCAGACTTGGAGCAGCGTTCCCTGTGGGCGCACTCTTCCAGGGCAGCTTCTTCGTCCTCGTAGAGATAGGCAGTCTCCCGAGTGAGACCCCCTTGGGTCCGGTGCTTTGGCATCACCTTGTAAGTTGTTGCATTGTCGTTCGCGTGCCGGTACTCAAGCGTTCCGGCTATCGATCACGCCAATGATGCCACGCGCCAAATCAAAGTCGCGGCCTGGCCTCTGCGTCCGCGGCTCGGCCTTGCGAAAGTTGTCGACTT
Organism: Thermoanaerobaculia bacterium; assembly: GCA_036403495.1. Taxonomy (GTDB): domain Bacteria; phylum Acidobacteriota; class Thermoanaerobaculia; order Multivoradales; family UBA5704; genus DATARR01. The sequence goes on along the minus strand of DASWQX010000476.1, from coordinate 5,286 downwards.
GGAGGCAGACTCGAACGTCCAAGGTGCCTTGCTCCAGACAGAGCCGAGCAAACTGAAGAATCGTCAGAACATAAGCTTCTTCACTAAATGGTATCTTTCCGGCAATCATTTTCTCCAACTCCTCGCGAGGGGGCAAAGGAATTTTCTTCTGAATCCTCTCCACCTCGGATAGGGTTCGTTCCGCCCATTTCAAGGCCCGCCGAATTTCTTTCAGATAGAGCTCAGGCATGGCTTTCAGGTCGCCTCCTCAATTCGTTGCCGGACGTTCAAGCTCAGGCGCACCGCCTCCGCGATCCAACGGAATTCTCGGATCGACTGCACAGTCAGGAGGTGCCCTGCTCTCGCCTTGAGCCATCTCTCCAGGACGGGATAGCTACCCACCTGATACCGCCAGGCCTCGGGCGCGACGCCCTCGAAACCGAAGCCGCTCCGGGTCAATCTCACGGTACCCGCCGACTCCTCATAGAGCAGAGCCTTGGCGTCGATCCAGGGGAACCGCCGCCGGTCTCCATCGAGTTGGACGGGCGAGGACGCCAGCCTCGCATCCTCCAGCAGGTGAAGGCTCATGAGCTCCTTCCCGAGCGCCGCCAGACGATGAAACGGCTCCGGCCCGCCGGGCAACGGAACCCGCGGGAATCCGCTCCGCAATTCCTCTGCAAACCGGGTGAGGTATCGCGGATCGTGAAGAACCCCGTAGACGTATCCCAGCACGCTTCCCGGTGATGGCAACTCGCCGAAGCCGGCCGCCAGCTTCCGGAGGCTGGCCGGCGCAAGGTTTGGAACGGCCCGCCCTCCCTCATCGAACAAGTACAAGGGAAAGACACTATTGGGCGCATAGGCGTTGAGGACCTTGTGGCCGGACACCCAACGTGTCACAAAGATGCCGGTGGGGGTCGTGCTTTGCCGAAGCGCCAGCAGCGCGAGGTTACCCCTCCGTCGGAGGTGAGACATGACGGCCATCCGGGGCCGCTCTAACTCGGCGCCGTAGAGGATCTGTCGGAGGTCGAAAGGGCGGAAAAGGAAACTCCTCACGGAGCCCCGCGATAGCTCCTTGCCGCTCGCGGTGAGCCGGGGCTCGAAATCTTCTCGGTTGAAGGCGAGCGCCCGCGAATCCCTCCCTGTGATGACTCCCAGGGAGTGGACCGGGAAGATCTCCGGAAGGGGAATCCCTCTCTGGTAGTCCTTCTCGCGCTGAGCGTCTGAGGGCCGGAAGAGAAACCGAGGTGGCCGCGGCTCGCAAGAGGTCCAGGCAAGGTCCTCGACGTTCGCGCCAGCCAGAGTCCGGAGCTTCTCGCGGCGGGTCCCGTACAGGTCGGCGCGATAGACCGCTCGCGCGACCTCCCGGCGACTCTTCACCAGGAAGAGCACCGCGATTCCCTGGGACACTCCGGCGAAGACGTTCTCGTCGCGCTCCCCGCCGGGTCCGGCCTCCCGTCGCCGCTGATTGCCGTGCAGGTCCAGCGCGTAGACCTGATCGAAGGTCTGTAACAACGATTTCCGAAGACCCCTGAAGGTGGGCGCTTCGAGGCAATTGTGGTTGACCACGAAGCCGACCACGCCTTCCCCGTACCGGTCGATCATCCACTGGGCAAGGCGAAGGAACTTGACATAGTCGTCCTGCAGCCATTTGACGTTCCGCTCGCCCAGCGGCCGGCCGTCCAGGCTGAAGTAGCCTTCGCCGAGGCCCCCAGCGGGAAGGCCGTAGCCGCGCAGAAGGTCCCTGATCCAGGTCCCTGTATTGGCAGACCGGCCGCTGAACGGTGGATTGCCGAGGACGACGGAAACGGCGGAATCCGCGCGCACACGCTGGGCCTCCCGAGTCTCCGCCCCGAGAAACCCCGTAGGTAAGGTGTTGGGCGAAGAGAGAGCATCGGCCAGGAAGAGAGGAAACCGAGGGGCGCGGACTCCGGGGTCCATCCGCTCCACATATAGCCTCATCGCGGCCTGCCCCTCCGCCCACGGGCCGGGGAGGATCTCGAAGCCCTGGAAATGTGGAATGAGGTGCTTGTGAAGGAAGGCTTCGAGTCCCCGCCTGCCGTGCGACCTGCGGTGCTCGGCCATCGCTCGCCGGTAGGCTTCGAGGAGGAAATTCGCCGGGCCTGCCGCCGGGTCTAGCAGGCGCACTCCGGGATCGGCTAGGCCACCTTCCAGGCCGAGGCGGCTCCGCAAGAGACGATCAACCGAGCGCACCACGAATCGCGTCAGCGCCCGAGGCGTGGCGTACACACCGCGAGTACTGTCCCGCCGCTCCGGCAGGAATTCCCCGCCGTCCGGCTCGTAGACTCGCGCCGAGACCCTCCGGCCGCGGACGCCGGCGAGCAGGTGGGCGGCCTCCTCGGGCCCCTCGCACGAGAGCCAGACTCGCCCCTCTCGGCGCAAGCCTTCGCACAACAGGATCTGATCGCGGGTTTCCAACTCGGGGAGCCAGCGGAGAGAGGGGCTGAAGTGCGACCAGTCCGCCTGCTCGTCCCGGCTGGCCTGGAACCGCAGCTCCACCCGCCAGAATCCGGCGGCCTCGGAAGAACAGACTTCAGGCATGGTCCCTATACAGATAAAGGGTGTGGCCGAGCCCCTGGGCGAGAACCTCCAGGACGACACGGTCGCCGGGGAGCAGGGAGAAAAGGTCCGAGGGTATCTCCAAGCCTCCATCGGCTCCGACCGACGACAGGGTGCGGCTGATAAACTGTTCGAGGCAGCGCCAGCGGTTCGGAGGCTTGACCGAGTGCTGTAGATCCGCCAGCAACTCGGAATAGAGATCCAGCCGGATGGATATGTCGTTCCGGACAAGCGAAATCAGATCTCCCGGCTCCAGGTCCAGACTCTGGATAAGGTCTTCGGGAAGCAGAACGCACCCCTCCGATTCGATCACCAGATGGTAGTACTCAGGGAGAAAGACAGGGGAGGGCCCTTCAACCAGCCAGCAGCCGCTCACGACTTCGGAGCTCCCGCGCCTTCCGTGGCGAGCAGCATGTCGCGAAGATCCCGAATCGCGGGACCAATGCAATCGGCCATCACACAACGGATTACGGCCTGTAGTTGGGCCCCCGTGTCCATTTCTTCGAGTTCGATAGAGTCCTCGGGATCCGCGGCCGTCGATAGGGTACTCAGGATCCCTTGCATCCTGAGGTGAAGGTCCTCCAAGTCGTTCGCGGCCCGATGAAGCTGCCTGAAAGCTTCACTGAAGGGCAGGTCTTGATCGCCACTGACGTAGGTTGGCTTTGGCTTAGACTTCGGCTTCGGCTTCTTCATTCATCCTCCCGATCAACTTCGCGGGCCAGCTCCGGCCGACCCGTTCCGGCCGCGAGCATCTGCTCCCAAACCCGCCGTTGAAGGCGGGAAAGTAACGCAAAAACCAAATCGAAAGCATCTTCAAGATCCTGAGAGAGGACGGCTGATGAGGGAGAAGTAGCCACCCGCCTTCCGTTGGGTGCTTGTCCCAGCGTCGCGGCCCGCTGATCTATGAGCTGAAGGGTGTGGAAGAACTCGGAGTAGCCGACCTCAAGAGCGATCAGGATTTTTTGTAGAGAGTCAAATCTTGGCAGCTCCTTACGATTTTCGTACTTCGAGAGCTGGCTCTTACCGATTCCGGCAGCTCGCGCCACTTGAGCCTGCGATTTTCCGCGCATTTCTCGAATGAGAGACAGAGCCTGACCTAGATTCTCAAACATAAACTAAGATCCGCCTTTGGTCGCATCCTCATCGGTCTCAAACTGGGCCGCCAGCGAGACCCGCACCCGTGCTCTTTGAGCGATTTCGAGGACGGCGGCCACCGAGAGGCCGTGCTCCTCAATGTCGATTTCCACGGCCCCGTCGCGTGCCACCCGTTCGCCAATGGCGGTCACCCATGGAGTGAGATCTTCGGCTTCCTTTAAGCGCACGAGTGTCCAGGCAGGACCAGGCGATAACGCTCCTCCCGCCGCGTTGAAAAAAGCCTGTCCGACATCGATGGGGCGACCGCGCACAAGCTGCGTTCCCTGCCCGAGAATCTGCAAGCGGCTAGACAAGAACTCCTCATTAGCGATGAGTAGAAAAATTGGCACTAGGCCCCTCCCCGGCAATAACTGTGACGGGTTGCGAGAATTGAGATGGAATTACGCTTCCATGTCCAGAAAGGATGACACTGCGCTTCGTAGCTCTTGTGGCAAGGTGCGCAGGAGGTCCCGCCAGAGTATTCGGGGAGAAGATGGCCGGCGAGGAGGGGCCAGCGTATTCTTGCCAGAGACAGCCGAGAGCCGTCTTTCGGGTATAGCTCCCGAACGGGAGCCCGGAACGACGGCCGGAGTAGAAAAAAGGTCCGGGCCGGCCGGAATGCTCCGACCCGGAGAGTGCCCGTCGGTGCGTCGGGCTGGAGGGTAGTGGTCGCGCGCCAGCGAGACCTGACCTTGTACCTTCGAGCCCCCAGGGCGTTCGGCCTGTGTCTTCAGAACGGACTTGCTTGGCGGTGGCGGCGAAATCAAGCCCGCCTTTGCCAGTGAGCTCAAGACAGTCCGGACTTGAGAGGCTTGGACGAAAATGAACCTACGGGCCTCGTCAGGCGTGGGGCGGGAGGGGGGAATTCCTCCCTGCTCCAGGAAGGCCATCGCGTGGCGTGCGGCTCTTCGTGCATCCTTGTAGATCCCCTTGAGAGCGGCGCGAAGATCGTCCCGGTTCCGAAGGCCTATCGCATAAAGATGGCCCCGAATCGCCACGCCACCGAAGTACCTTGCCTTCCGGAAACTAGGCTGCATCGAGGTCACCCGCGTGATCCTCGTCAAGCGAGGTCTCCCATTCGAGGGAGAACGGGTGCTCCCTGTAAACGGAGGAAGCCACGGAGGTGCAGTCCGGGCAGCCGCTAAGAAGATGGCGCACGAGGAAGCGAACTTGTTCTCGCGGCAGGGTTCCCCGCAGGAAGTCTTTCAGCAAGCTCCTTTCCAAGTGCTTCCGTTCCATGGCTCCCTCCGAAAGTTTCTGAGAAGTGGCCGCTTTTCCCTCGAAAGTGGCTGGAGGGGGTTAAACAAACCCTCTACCGACACTCGGAAGGAAAGACGCCTTGGATGCGCCCGGCTCGGCCAGCGCTGTCACAACCGGAGGATAAGGTCATTGCCATGAGGTGGTTACCAGGATGTGGGAAGGGGTCCTCCCTGGAGACCGGAGTGCGGAGATTTCTTCTCAGTTCCGCCAACAAGCGATTGGGCATTCACGCTTGCGTGTCACGCATAGGCATACTTGAGGTACTCCTAGTAATTGAGCCTGGAGACGAAGAATGTCGCGACCTAACCCCACACCGCTGTCCCTCAGTCTGGCTTC
>DASWQX010000475.1:0-14850 GCA_036403495.1 Thermoanaerobaculia bacterium | reverse complement strand
CCACCGCCGACGTGGAGGCCCTGGAGGAGCGCACCGAGGGGTGGGCCGTGGGCCTCCAGATGGCCGCCCTCTCCCTCCAGGGCCGGCGGGACGTCGAGGGGTTCATCGAGCAGTTCACCGGCAGCCACCGCTTCGTCCTCGACTACCTGACCGACGAGGTGCTCAGCCGCCAGCCGGAGGCGGTGCGTGCCTTCCTGCTGCGCACCTCGATCCTCACCCGCCTCTCGGCCCCGCTCTGCGACGCGCTGCTGGCGCGGACCGACGCGCAGGCGGTCCTAGAGAGCCTCGACGCCGCCAACCTCTTCCTGATCCCGCTCGACGACACACGGACCTGGTACCGCTACCACCACCTGTTCGGCACCCTGCTGCGCCACCAGCTCGAGCGCCAGGAGGGGAAGGAGGCCGTGGCGGCGCTCCACGAGCGGGCCGGCGACTGGTACGCCGCCAACGGCTATCCGGAGGACGCGCTGGAGCACGCGCTGGCGGCCGGCGCGCTCGACCGCGCCACCGAGCTGATCGCGCAGCACGCCCTCCCCCGCCTGATGCGGGCGGACGCCGGGACGGTGATCCGCTGGCTCCGCTCGCTCCCCCTCGAATGGCTCGACCGGCGGCCGGCGCTGCGCCTCACCTACGCCTGGGCGCTGGTCAGCCAGTTCGAGCTCGGCGCCGCCGAGGAGCAGTTGCGCGCCGCCGAGCGGGCGCTGGCCGACGATCCGGGGCTCGCGCTCGGGCTCGACGTCGAGATCCTCCGCGGCCTCCTCACCCGCACCGCCAACCGCCCCCGCGAGGCGATCGTCCTCTACCGGAGCGCCCTCCAGCGGCTGCCGGAGGAGGGGCACTTCCTCCGTGGCCTGCTCTTCCTGGAGCTGGCCATGGCCTCTCTGATGATCGACGACCTGCCGGCGGCGGAGGTGTCCCTGGAGGCCGCGCGAACGGCGAACGGCCGCGCCGCCAACACCTTCGGCGTGCTGATCGCGGAGTGGAACCTCGCCGAGATCCGGATCGCCCAGGGGCGGCTGCACGAGGCGCTCGACCTCGCCCGCCGGTCGCTACGGCTGGCCGAGGAGGGGGGGCCGAAGGCGCCGGGCGCGGCGATGGCGCACGGCGTGATGGCCGCCATCCGGCGGGAGTGGAACGACCTCCACGCCGCCGTCGAACTGGCCGGCCGCTCCTGGGAGCTGGGCAAGCAGGGGCAGATCGCCAACGGCCTGCTGGTGGGGAGCTTCGCCATGGCCCGGGTGCTGCAATCGCTGGGGGACTTCCCGGGCGCCCTGGCCGCGCTCGACCGCGCCGAGGCGATCATGAGCCGTGGCGGCCAGCCGAGCCTGGTCGAGTTCATCCACGCCCTGCGCGCCGGCATCCAGCTCGACCGCGGGCGCATCGACGGCGACCGCGAGGCCCTGGAGGCCGCCACCCGCTGGGCCCGCGCCGCCGGCCTCCTCGACGGCTGGCGGGAGGAGCTCGCGGAGCGCTTCCCCGGCATCCACCGCCGCGAGTTCCCGTTCCTGGTGGCCGCCCGCATCCTGATCGCCCGCGGCGAGACCGGTCCCGCGCTCGGCCTGCTGCCCCACCTGCTCGCCATGGCGGAGCGCAGCGGACGCGTGCATTCGACAATCGAGATCCTGGTGCTGGAGGCGCTGGCGCGCGGCATCCAGGGCGAGGCGGCGGGTGCCCTGGGAGCCTTGCGCCGGGCCCTGCGGCTGGCCGAGCCGGGCGGCTTCGTGCGCGTCTTCGTGGACGCCGGACCGGAGCTCGCCGGCCTGATCCGCCAGGCAGCGCCCGGCGCCGTCGCGCCCGACTACGCCCGTCGGCTGAGCGAGGCGTTCGGAGAGCCGGAAGCGGCCACGGCGTCCGTGCCGGTGCCGTCCGCATCCGTCCATGAGCTGCCGGAGCCGCTCTCCGAGCGCGAGGTCGAGGTGCTCCGCCTGATCGCCACCGGCCTCTCGAACGCCGACGCCGGCCGCAAGCTCTTCATCGCGCCGAGCACGGTGAAGAAGCACCTGGAGAACATCTATGCCAAGCTCGGCACCCGCAACCGGACCCAGGCGATCGCCCGGGCCCGGGAGGGTGGGGTGCTGTAGGGCCTACTTCACCTCCTGCGCCGCGCCGCTCTTGACGGCGCGCTCCATCAGCTCGTGCATCTCCTTCTCGGCCTTGCGCCCCAGCTCTTCCTGCTGACGCCCGAGCGCCTCCTGCTGCCGGCCGAGCTCTTCCTGCTGCTTGCCGAGAGCCTCCTGCTGGCGGCCGAGATCGTCCATCTTGGCCTCGAGCTCCTTCTCGCGCTTGTCGAGATCGCGCTCGTCGGCGTCGCCGCCGCGGCGGGCGCGGGCGGAGGCGAGGGCGCCTTGCTCGGAGCCGAGAGCGCCCTGTTTCGCTCCCAGCTCACCCTGCTTGGCCCCGAGCGCGCCCTGCCGGCCGCCCAGCTCACCCTGGCGGGCACCGAGCTCGCCCTGCGCCTTTGAGATCTCCTGGACCTGCTTCAGCAGCGAGGCGTCGTGGACGACGTACTCCTTGCCGCCGTGGCGGAACCAGAGGAAGTCCTCCTTCGACTCCCCCCGCAGCCGCTTGACCCGCGGGAGATCGTCGGTGTCGCCGCTCATCGTCACCGAGTCCGAGCCGCCGTACATCAGCACGTAGGAGTCGTCGCCGCCGGTGCGGTAGGCGAACCCGTGCTGGTGCTTGGGGGGGGCCGGCGGCTTGGGCGGGCGCGGCGGCGCGGGAGGTGCCGGAGGTGCCGGAGGCGGAGTGGGTTGAGCGATCGCTCCCTGCGCCCTCGGTGTGGGTCCGGGAGCCGGTGCCGGGGTCGGAGCCCAGGCCAGCTTGGCCACCAGCCGCGGCGCGGTGGGAGGCAGAGGCGGCATAGGAGCCAGCGCCGGACGCGGGGCCGGAGAAGCCGGCGGCGCCGCGCGCGGCGCGAGGGCCGGCCGGGGAGGCACGGCGGGAACCGGGGGTACGTCCCCACCATAGGCGCGGGGAGTCCGCGATGGCCGGGGCGTCTTGGGGACGCTGGGAGCGACGGGAGCGACCGCGGGAGTCACTTCATCGCCGACACCGCCGGAGACGCCGCCGACAATTCCGCCTTCGACACCGCCCACGATGCCTCCCTCGACGCCACCGGGAATCCCTCCCGGGACTCCACCATAGGCTCCGCCTCCCGGCGGCGCCTTGGGGGCCTCGGGAGCCGGCGTGGCTTCCGGAGGCTCGGGAGCCTGCGTGGCCTCTTCCGGATCCGCTGGAGCCTCCGCTTCGGGAGCCTCGGCGGCGTCGGGGGCGGGGGTTGCGACGGGTGCCTTCGGGGCAGGCTGCTGCGCCACGATCCGGAGCGGGACGAGACCGGCGAGGACCGCCGCGCCGGCCAGCCACCACCAGCCGGACACGCGGCGCCTGCCGCTATTGTTTGAGCCAATATGCTCTGAGCTCTGAAGCATCTGAAGTCTCCTTTTCAGGGTCTGTAAGGAGGGGGAAGCGCCCGCGGCGGCGAGACCGGTCTCGCGCGGAGCCACACCCCACCGGAGGAGCAGGCGCCCATAGTCCCGGGGCGCCGACCCCAGGATTCGGAGCACCTCCGCGTCGCACGCGGCTTCGCGGGCGATCGCGTATTCACGGGCGGCGAGCGCCGCCAGCGGATGAAAGAAGAAGATCCTGTGCGCCAGCGCCGGCACCCACCCGAGCCAGAGATCCTTGCGGCGCAGATGGACCAGCTCGTGGCAGAGCATCATCGAGACCTCGGCGGGCGTCAGCCGCTCGATCCCGGCACGGGGGATCAGCACCACCGGCTGCGCCAGACCGGTCACCTGCGGCGTCCGGACCTCGCCGGACCCCCGCAGTTCCGGAGCCCGGCGGAGCCCCAGTCGCGCGCAGATCCCCGCGAACGCCGCCCGCACCCACCCCTCCCGCACCGGCTCCGAGGAGCGCACGATGCGACGGGTAACCTGCAGCTCGCCCAGCGCTTTCCAGGCGAGCATCAGCAGTCCGGCCAGCCAGAGGTCCATCAACGCCACCGTGCCGATCTCCTGAAGCCCCCTCTTGTTCCCCTCTCCCTTTGAGGGAGGGGGCGAGGGGAAGGGAGAGGGGCCAGGGGTGAGGGTCCGGGCGGGGGGAGCAACGCTGGGTACAAGGACGGGCTTCGCGCTCGCCACCCGCTCCACCGCCGGCAGCACCGGCAGCACCACCGCCGGGAGCGGAACGAGCCCCAGCAGCAGCTTCAGGCAGGCCGCCCACCAGAGCCCGCAGCGCAGCGCGGCGGGCAGGCGCGGGACCAGGCGGCAGAGGAGCCAGACGCCGGCGACGAAGAACCCCCCCTCGACGGAGGCCCGCGCCAGCGTGCCGGCGATCCCCCAGGCGCTCACGCCTCCTCCTTCCGCTTCGACTGGAGCTTCGCCACCAGCTCCTCGAGCTCGGCCAGATCGGCGTCGGACACCTCGGCGTCCTCGGTCAGGTAGGTCACGAAGGGGGACACGGAGCCGCCCAGGGTGCGCTCGACGAACGACTTCACCACGTCGCGCAGCACCTCGCCGGCCGGCGCCGGGGAGAAATATTGATAGACCCCATCCACTTGGCGGCGATCGAGGTGACCCTTCTGTCGCAGCCGCTCCATCATCGTCAGCACCGTCGAGCGAGCCAGCCCGCGGGGCGCGCCGAACCCCTCCGCCGCCTGCCCCACCGTGGCCGCCCGCTGCTCCTCCACGTACTGGAGGAGCGCCAGCTCCTGGTCACCGATCGATTTGGGTCTCATCCGCCTCTCCTTCTCTTGCGGCTCCATGCCTACATCTGTCGCCATGATAAGCATGACGACATCTGTCGTCAAGGGGGTCATATGAGGCGAGCCGAGAAAAGTTTGGCCGAGCCGTCGGGGAAAAATTGACGTCTGGGCATAAGTCTGTTCGAATGTGCGGTAGGGAAAAATTTAAAGGCAGGAGGCACCATGAGAGTCGCCTTCCTCAAACCGCCGATTGGCGGCATCCTCGGACTCGAGATGCTGACCTTCGTCGAGCCCCTCGGACCGATCTCGATCGCCGGGGGCCTCGAGGCGGAAGGGCACACGTGCAGGGTCTTCGATCTGCGGATCGACGGCGAGGACCAGGGGATGGCGCTCTGCCGGAGCTTCGCTCCCGACGTCGTCGGTCTCCAGTGCAATTTCACCACCGAGCGCTTCCGGCTGCTCCGCCTCGCCGAGCGGGTGCGCCGGGAGATGCCGGACGCCTTCGTGCTGGTGGGCGGCCACGACGCCTCCCGCGAGCCCGGATGGTTCCTTCACGCGGCCGTGGACGCCGTGGCGGTCGGCGACGGCGAGGAGGTCATGCCGCCGCTGGTGGCGGCCCTGGAGCGCGGGGCCGGCCTGGAGAAGGTGCCCGGGTTGGTGCTCAACCGCGGCGACCGCCAGGTCGCCACCGGCGCGGCACCGGCGCGCGAGGACCTCGACTCCCTGCCGATGCCGGCCCGCCACCTCACCGCCCACTACGCGGACCGCTACTACATCAACTTCCGCAAGCCGCTCGCCCTGATGGAGACCGCCCGCGGCTGCCCCTTCAAGTGCAACTTCTGCTCGGTCTGGAAGTTCCACCAGAGCACCTTCCGCGAGAAGTCGCCCGAGCGGGTGGTGGCCGAGCTCCGCGCCATCTCGGCCCCCAACGTCTTCATCACCGACGACATCTTCTGGATGGATGTCCGCCGCGCCGAGGAGATGGCGCGGCAGATCAAGGCCGCAGGGATCCGCAAGTACTTCACCGTGCAGACCCGCACCGACATCATCTGCAAGTTCCCGCACCTGATCGAGATGTGGAAGGAGTGCGGTACCCTCTCGATCTTCCTCGGGCTGGAATCGGTCACCGACGAGGGGCTGAGATCGGTCAACAAGCACAACACGGCGTCGAACAACGCCCGCGCGCTCGCCATCCTCAAAGAGATGGGGGTCGGCTACACGCCGAACTTCATCGTCGACCCCGACTGGGACCACGACGACTTCGCCCGCCTGCGCGAATGGATCGGCGAGACCGGCGCCTACAACAGCGGCTTCTCGGTGCTGACTCCGCTGCCGGGAACCGACCTCTGGGAGACCGCCCAGAAGCAGGTGATCACCCGCAACTGGGAGATGTTCGACATCGTGCACGCGGTGCTGCCGACCCGGCTGCCGCTCGCCGAGTTCTACGAGGAGTACTCGGCGCTCTGGCGCCACGTCCTCGCGGTGCGCCGCCGCCATCGAGGCCGTCTGCGCACCTACGTCGGGCTCGGAGCGGCCCTCGCCACCGGCAAGGTCACACTGAGCGACGTGCGCAAGGGGATGAACCTGGCGAAGGTCTTCAGCCGGCCGGAGACGTTCCTGGAGGCGCATCGGGAGCCGGTGGCCGCCAACTAGCGTAGGGGGCCGCCCCGCCAGCGCTCCCTCGTCAGGGAGTGATACTCTTCGGAGGAGGTGCAAAGGATGGCAAAGCTGACATTGGAAGTACCCTCAGAGGTTGTCGACGCCGTCAAGCTACCCCCGGCAGAAGTCGAGGCCGAGCTCCGGAAAGAATTGGCTCTGGCGCTGTACCAGCGTAGCGTCCTCTCCCTGGGGAAGTCGCGCGTTCTGGCCGGAATGACACGCTGGCAGTTCGAACAGCTTCTGGCCGACCGCCACGTCCTGCGCCACTACGCCCAGACGGACCTTCAGGACGACCTCGACTACTCGAATGGTCATCTGTGACTCTTCCAGCCTCATCCACCTTTCCGCGATCGGCCGGCTCGGCCTGCTCAAAGACTTCCATTCCCCACTGACCATCCCGCAGGCGGTCTGGCGGGAAGTCGTCGAGCAGGGATTGGGCCGGCCAGGTGTAAAGGACGTCGAATCGGCGCTCGTTGAGGGCTGGATCGAGATTCGGGCAGCCTCCAACGAGCCGCTCCTGAGAGCGTTGAAGCAGGATCTCGATGACGGCGAAGCCGAGGTGATCGCCCTGGCGATTGAGCACCGGGCAGAGCTGGTGATCCTGGACGAAAGCGAGGCTCGAAGAATCGCCGGAGTCTTCGATCTCAAGAAGACCGGAGCCATCGGAGTCCTGATCCGAGCCAAGCGGGAGGGAAAAATCCAGAGCCTTCGGATCGAGCTGGACTGCCTTCGGAGCCTTGGTGGTTTCTGGATCGAGGAACAGCTTTATCGGGCGGCACTCGAAAGTGTTCGGGAGGAGTAGGACATGGCACCGTTCCGCTCCGCCCTGGTCCTGCTCGCTCTGGCGGCCTCGGCCGCCTGGGGGACACCGATGGCTCCGTCCGCCGAACCCTCGACCGGCTTCGTCGACGCCCCGGGCAGCGGCAGGCTCTGGTACGAGGCGCGCGGCGAGGGGACGCCGATCGTCTTCCTCCATGACGGCCTGGTCTCCAGCGCCACCTGGGACCGGCCGTTCGATGATTTCGCGAGGAGCTTTCGGGCGATCCGCTACGACCGCCGGGGCTTCGGCCGCTCCGATCCACCGAAGGGTCCCTACTCGGATGTGGACGATCTCCAGTCGGTCTTCGCGACGCTGAAGATCGGCCGTGCCGTCCTGGTCGGCTGCTCCAACGGCTCCCGGCTGGCGGTGGACTACACGCTCGCCCATCCGGACGCCGTGGAGGCGCTGGTGCTGGTGGGTCCCGTGGTCTCCGGCATCCCCTACTCCGAGCACTTCGTGCGCCGGGGACTGGTCAACTTCCGGCCGATGTTCCGCGAGAAGAGTCGGGAGAAGCTGATCGAGTCCTGGGTCCAGGACCCCTACCTCACCGCCTCCCACGATGCCGGGTCGGCGGCGCGCCTGCGGGAGCTGCTGACGAAGAATCCCGGGCCGTTGACCTCGACCTTTCCGGAGAGCCGGCCGTCCGAGCGCCTCGCCGCCGGCCGCCTCGCGGAGATCCACGTTCCCACCCTGATCGCCGTCGGCGCCGCGGACATCCCGGACGTCCACGCGCAGGCCGGAGTCCTCGAAGCCGGGATCCACGGTGCCCGCAGAGTCGTCTTCCCCGGCGCCGGCCACCTGGTGCAGCTCGACCAGCCGGAGGCGCTCGACCGCGAGATCCTGCTCTTCCTGCGCCCCGACGAGGTCGCGCGCCGCGAGGCGCCGGGCTTCCACGGCGCCGGCGCCGAGCCCGATCCGCGGCTCTTCGCCTATGACGCCGGCGCTCCCCTGGATCTCCAGGAGGCCGGCACCGAGCGGCGCGGCGACGTCCGGATCGTCGACCTCTCCTACGCGAGCCCGCTGGGAGGGCGCGTTCCGGCCTATCTCGTCCTGCCGCCGGGCGCCGGGAGGCACCCCGCCGTGCTCTTCCTCCACCCCGGCCAGGGGAGCCGCTCGACCTTCGTCGACGAGGCCGTGAGCCTCGCGAAGGAGCGCGGCTTCGTCTCGCTGACGATCAGCGCTCCCGTCCTGCGCCCCGAGAACCAGGGTCAGCGGAAGGGGAACCCCTGGAACCCCGAGGTGAGCCGGAAGGAACAGATCCAGGCGGTCGTCGACCTCCGCCGCGGCTTCGACCTGCTGGTCTCGCGTCCCGAGGTCGACGCGCAACGCCTGGCCTACGTCGGGCACAGCCTGGGAGCCACGGTGGGTGGAACGCTCGCGGGAATCGAGAAGCGGCCGGTGGCCTTCGTGCTGATGGCCGGCTATCCGTCCTTGACGCGGCACCGCTCAGGGGCATGACCAGGGGTCGATCGCCTTCCAGGAGCTCCTCACCGCGGAGCAGCGGAAGGCCTACATGGATGCCCTCGAACCTCTCGACGCCGTCCACTACATCGGCCACGCGGCCCCCGCGAAGCTCCTTTTCCAGTTCGCGAAACGGGACGAATTCATCTCCCCCCTGGACGCGGCGGTCTACATCCGCGAGGCGAGCGAGCCCAAAGAGGTGAAGTGGTACGACACGGACCACGCCTTCAACGAGGAAGCGCGGCGGGACCGCGATGAGTGGCTGGGGCGCGTGCTGGCAAAGCCTTGACGCTTAATTCTAATTTGTCAGATTGCCCGCCCCCGGGCGGGGCGGGCGCTCGCAGTCTGACAAAGTAGAAGTAGACCGCCTGCCCTTCCCGCGTCCCATTCCTGAGCGGGAGGACGGCTCTCCCTGCTCCCCAAAGCCGAAGCGAAGAGGGAGCGTCCTCTTCCCTCCTTTCAAACGCGGAGGGAAGGAGGGAGGATGGCGCTCCCTTCGTCCGTGAGGAGATCCTGGGAGGGAAGATCCTCCTCCCTCCTTCCCGTGGGCCATCCTGCGGGGGAGGCGCGGCGCTCCCGGTCCGACGAGCGATCCGGGAAGGAGGGAGGGCGGCGCTCCCGACTGATATCCTCTCGCCCCTTGGAAGATGAACGATGAAGGAGACGAGACGATGATCAAGCTGGTCCTGCTCCGCCACGGCGAGAGCCTCTGGAATCTGGAGAACCGCTTCACCGGCTGGACGGACGTGGACCTCACGCCGAAGGGGCGGGAGGAGGCGGCCGAGGCCGCCTGCCTGCTCAACGAGGGGGGCTATACCTTCGACGTGGCGTTCACCTCGCTGCTCAAGCGGGCGATCCGCACGCTCTGGATCACGCTCGACGGCATGGACCTGATGTGGATTCCGGTCCACCGGAGCTGGCGGCTGAACGAGCGCCACTACGGCGCGCTCCAAGGGCTGGACAAGGCGGAGACCGCGGCCAAGTACGGCGACAAGCAGGTGCTGGTCTGGCGCCGCAGCTACTCCGATCCGCCGCCGCCGCTCGATCCGGCGGACCCGCGGTTCCCCGGCCACGATCGCCGCTACGCCGGGCTCTCGCCGGAGCAGCTCCCGCTGGCCGAGTCGCTGAAGGACAACGTCGCGCGCTTCCTCCCCTACTGGCACGAGACGATCGTCCCCGAGCTGCGCGCCGGCAAGCGGGTGCTCATCGCCGCCCACGGCAACAGCCTGCGGTCGCTGGTGAAGCACCTGGACGGCGTGTCGGACGAGGAGATCGTGGGGCTGAACATCCCCACCGGCATCCCGCTGGTCTACGAGCTTGACGGCGACCTCAAGCCGCTCCGCAGCTACTACCTGGGCGATCCCGCCGCGGCGCGCGAGGCGGCCGAGGCGGTGGCGAAGCAGGCGGAGCGGAGGTAGGCAGAAGGGCGACCGCGGGTCACCCCTACAACCTCCGGCACAACACGAGATCGGCCGAAGAGTGTAGGGGCGACCCGCGGTCGCCCTTGCTCAGCGTCTCCTCCGTGCTCCTTCGACTCCGAGACCGCCGAGGAGGGCGCCGGGCGGCAGGTTGCGCAGCATCTCCAGGGGGTCCAGCGGGCTGATCGAGCGCTCCAGGTTCTGGAGGTATCCCGGATCGAATTGATCCAGAGGCTCGTCATAGGTGGCGCCAGCCACCGGCTCCGGCTCCATCAGCGCTCGCAGCGTGTCGGAGCAGGGCGTACATCCCTGGATCAGGTGCGCGATGACGGCCCGGTTCTCGTCCCGCGAGCCGGTTCCCTTGGCAAAGCGCTTCAAGGT
Source organism: Thermoanaerobaculia bacterium (assembly GCA_036403495.1). Lineage (GTDB taxonomy): Bacteria > Acidobacteriota > Thermoanaerobaculia > Multivoradales > UBA5704 > DATARR01. Next base: position 4,409 of record DASWQX010000475.1, on the reverse strand, counting down.
CTCCATGGAAGGATGATCGTTCATCGCTTTCCTCCCTGCCTGTCAGGTCGAAGCGGCCTGCTCCGTCCCATTGATATCTGGAGTTCATTATACACCCACTACGGCTTTAAATTGTAACCGAGTTGAAAATTATCTGGCCATTAGCCTACTTTTCATTTTGTTTCTGTCTATTAGCATAAACAGGAGAAAAATGTGGCGTGGGGCTGGCCTAGTGCTTTTTCCGCGGCCCGTCGTCCCGCAGCGGGTCGAAGAGGGCTCCCCGCGGGATGTTGCGCGCCGTCTCCATCGGGTCGATCGAGCTCTCCAGCCCTTGGAGGAGGCCCTGATCGAAACGGTCCAGAGGCTCTTCGTAGTCAGCGCGGGCGACCGGGTTCGGCTCCATCAGGGCCCGCAGGATCCTGGCGCAGGCCGGGCACCCCTTGAGCAGATGAACGACCACGGCGCGGTTCTCCTCCCGCGAGGCGGTCCCGGCGGCGAAGCGCTTCAACGTGTCTTCGGAGGGATGATCCATCGCTGTCCTCCCTGCCCCCTCGAGGGCTCATAGGCGCTCTCCTCAGGGGGTGACTCAGGGAGGACTTTCATTTCAGCCCGGACGGAAATACTTCTCCCGACCGGACCGGCGTTCACCTGCTCACTCGTACGTCACTGGCACGAGAAGCCATAGCCCGAACAGCAGCCGGTCCCCGTGCAACTGGTGGTGAGCATGTTGCGCTGAACGACCCCCGTGTTGTTCTTGGCCCGGAAGTGGCCAACCCCGTCTGCGTCCCCTCCGGCTAGGTTATATATGCTCCAATCGTTGAAATTATAATCGAATTGAGCCGCCGTGGACCCCCGACCTACATTTAGTTGCGCTTTGACATTGGAGTACGAGTCGAACTTCGCAGTGTCGCCGCAGCCGGTGTAGAAGGAGGTCGTCGAGCAGGCGATCTGGTCGTTGTAGCCGGCGCGGAGCGAGTAGAACTGGGTGGTCTTCCCCGAGGGCTTGTCGCGGTAGCCGCCGTCCGCCAGCTTCGGGTTGTAGCCGGGAGCGACCGGCGGGAAGAAGCCGAAGATGTTGGAATCAAAGACGTTCTGGCTGCCGCAGGTGGTGATCGACGGGTTGGCGTAGCCGGCCCAGTAGCAGGACGAGAGGCCGCGCAGGCCGCCGGAGATGGCGATGAGCTTGCGCACGCTCCCCCAAAGGTTGCCGTAGTCGATGCCGTGGATGCCGACGGTGACCCCCATCGAGTGGGCGATCACGTCCACCTGGGACTTGCCGGTGTAGGCCTTCACGGCGTTGATGAAGTCGCGCACCATCGCCGCCCTGGTGGCGGTGTGGTAGTTGAGCTGGGGGGCGCTCCGCTCGGCGGACGACAGGTAGTTGAGGCCGAACAGCTCGCAGTCGTTGTAGCCGGCGGCGCGGAGCTCGGCGTAGACCGAGGGCACTCCGGTCGACGGCGGGTAGTCGAAGTTCTTGGCCTCGTCGCCGTTGCCGTGCAGGAAGACCACCGGCGTCTTGACGGCCGTGCAGGAGCCGCCCCCGAAGCCGCCGTTGGCGGCGTTGCCGGGGTTGAAGCCGCCGGCGAACTGGTTGGAGGCCCCTGTGTAGGTGAGGGCGTGGGCGGGGAGGGCGAGGAGCGACAGGAACGGGACGACGAGGACGAGCTTCTTCATGGATTCCTCCTGGTTTCTTTGATTTACGCCCGGAACGCCACCGCCGCCTGGTTGTAGCCGACGCCCGAGCCGACCAGGACCACCAGATCGCCGGGGCGGATCTTCCCCTTCTTGCGGGCGTCGTGGAGGGCCATCGGCACGCAGGCGGAGCCGGTGTAGCCCCACTCCTCCATCACCGTGTGGGTGCGCTCGAGCGGCAGGCCGAGGTCCGCCATCACCAGGGCGATCGAGGGCTTGCGGACCTGAGTGAAGATCAGGAAATCGATGTCCGCCAGGGCGAAGCCCCCTTCGTCCGCCAGCCGCCGCACCAGCCGCGGCCACCCCTCGTGGTTGATCTCCGGGGGGTAGCGCTGGACCATCCGCACGCGGGTGCGGCCGGCGCGCAGCGACTCCTCGCTCGCCGGCTCGGCGGTGGCGCCGGAGTAGAGCCCCCAGTAATCGGCGTAGGCGCCGTCGGCCTGGAAGGCGGCGTTGAGGAAGCCCGGCCGCTCTCCCCCCGCCAGCACGGCCGCGCCGGCGCCGTCGCCGTAGAAGAAGAGCATCGGATCGGCGGGGTCGGCCAGCTTGTGCATCAGGTACACGCCGATCACCAGGACGGTCTTCAGCGACGGGTTGGTGGCGATCAGCCCGGCGGCGGCGGCGAAGCCGGTGGGGAACGAGGCACAGGCGCAGCCGACGTCGAAGGTGCCGGCGTTCTTCGCTCCCAGCTTCTCCTGCACGACCACCGAGGTGGCCGGCGTCAGGTAGTCGGGCGAATCGGTGCCGAGGACGATCAGGTCGACCTCCTCCGGACGCTTCCCGGCGGCGTCGAGGGCCTGCCGGGCGGCGCGGACGGCGAGGTCGGAGGCGGCCCAGTCGTCCGGCGCCCACCAGCGGCGGCGGATGCCGGTGGAGGCCTCGAATTTGTCGATCAGGTCCGGCGGCTCGGGAAAGCGCTCGCGCAGCAGGTCGTTCGCGATCTCCCGCTCGGGGAGGTAGGCGCCGGTGGCGACGAGGGTGGCGTGGCGCGGCATGCGGTCTCCGGATCAAAGGGGAATGGCCGTCAGGAAGTCGCGGAGGACCCGCGTCACCTCGCCCGGCCGTTCGATGACGATCGCGTGGCTGCCGCCGGGGATGACCTCGAAGCGGGCGCCGGGGATGGCCGCCGCCAGGGCGCGCGAGCGCTCCAGGGGGAACATGCGGTCCTCCTCGGCGGCCAGCACCAGCGTCGGGCAGCGGATGGCGGCGAGGCCCGGGGTGAGGTCCAGCCCTTCCAGCGAGGAGATGATCGCCGCGATCCCGAGGTACCAAGTGGCGGGGAGGAGGGCGGTCTGGCGGCGGTGGGCGCCCAGCAGCTCGGCGTTGGCGGCGAGGTACTCGGGGCTGTAGGTCTGCGGCAGGACGAGGTCGAGCACCTGGCCGCCGTCGCCGCCGGCCGCCGCCGCCAGCGCGGCCTCGCGGACGCGCACGGAGCCCTCCCAGAGATCGGGATCGACGCGGTCGGCGGCGGTGATCGCGGCGAGCGACGCCACCCGCTCGGGGTGGAGCGCGGCGAGCCGCACCGCCACCAGGCCGCCGAACGAGGTGCCGGCGGCGTGGACGCGCGCGAGGCCGAGAGCGTCGAGCAGCGCGACGACGTCCGCCACGTGAGCGTCGAGCCGCGGCGGGGCCTCGCCCGGCGAGAAGAGCTGGCCGCGGAAGTCGCAGCGGATCACCTTGAAGGTCTCGCCGAGCGGCGCGGCGACCGGCTCCCAGGCTCCCATGGTCATCATGCTGCCGTTGAGGAGGAGGAGCGGCGGGCCGTCGGGGTTGCCGGAGACGCGGTGGGCGAGGGTTGGGTCCATGGTCATCCTTTCGCAAGAGGGGACGAGGCAAGATACCGCGCCCGCAGCTCCCCCTTGACCACCTTCCCATACGGCGTCCGCGGCAGCGCGTCCACGAACACGATCTCCTTCGGCACCTTGTAGCGGGCGATCCTCCCTTCCAGGAAGGCGGTGAGCTCCGCCGCCGCCGGCGGCGCCTCGCCAGGGACGACGAAGGCGATGCCGACTTCCCCCCAGGTGGCGTGCGGGATGCCGACCACCGCCGCGTCGCGCACCTGGGGGTGGAGGAGGAGCTCGCCCTCGATCTCGGCGGGATAGACGTTGACGCCGCCGCTGATGATCATGTCTTTCTTGCGGCCGGCGATGTAGAAGAAACCCTCGGCGTCCCGGCGGGCGAGGTCGCCGGTGTGGAACCAGCCGCCGGCGTCGAGGGCGGCGGCGGTCGCCTCGGGGTTGTTCCAGTAGCCGCGGCAGACGTGGGGACCGCGCAGCAGGAGCTCCCCCACCTCGTCCACGGCGACCTCGGCGCCATCCTCTCCCACCAGCCGTGCCTCGGTGAACAGCAGCGGCTTGCCGATCGAGCCCAGCTTGACGGCGGCGTCCGCGACCGTCATCGCGAAGCAGTTCACACCCACCTCGGTGAGGCCGTAGCCCTGCCGCAGCGGGACGCCCCGCCGCTGGTAGGCCTCGAGCAGGTAGATCGGCAGCGGCGCGCCGCCGCTGACCAGCTCGCGGACGTGGGTGAGGTCGGTAGTGGCGAAGGCGGGGTCGTCCATCAGCAGCTTGTAGATGGTCGGCACGCCGAGCACCACCGTGCAGCGCTCGCGCTCGATCACCCGCCAGACCTCCGGCGCGTCGAAGCCGCGGAGGAGCACGATGGTGCCGCCGATCACGAACAGGGGCACCAGGAAGACCGAGAGGCCGCCGGCGTGGTAGAGCGGCGTGAAGATGGGG
>DASWQX010000474.1:0-3346 GCA_036403495.1 Thermoanaerobaculia bacterium | reverse complement strand
CTGCGGCGGCGGCGCCCTCCATGGGCGGAGCCCCGCATCCCCGCTAGTGTCGCACGGGGTCGGGAGAGAGCGGCGGCAAGGGAGTGGCTGCCGCGGCGGGCGAGCTCACCGGGCCAGATCCTGATCGAGGACATAGCGCATGATCTCCGCGTTGTTCCGTAGGTTCATCTTCTCCAGGATGCGCGTGCGGTAGGTGCTGACGGTCTTGACGCTCAGGTGGAGCTCGCGGGCGATCTGGCCCACGGTCTTGCCCTCGCCGATCATCAGCAGGATCTCGAGCTCGCGCGTCGACAGCCTCTGGTGCGGCGGGCCGCCGGTCCGGTCCCTGAGGCTCAGCGCGAGGTGCTCGGCCAAGGTAGGACTGATGTATTTGCGGCCGCCGTGAAGCTGGCGGATGGCGCTGACGAGCACCTCGGGCCGCGTGTCCTTCGTCATGTAGCCGTCGGCCCCCTCGCGCAGGGCGCGCACGGCGAAATGGTCTTCCGGGTGGGTAGTCAACATGAGGATGCGCACGGCCGGCAGCAGACGCTTCAGCTCGTGGGCCGTCTCGAGGCCGCCCTGGCCGGGCATCGAGAGGTCCATCACCACGACGTCGGGACGGGAGGTGCGCACCTTGTCCACGGCTTCGGGACCATTGGCGGCTTCCGCCACGACCGACATATCGCCCGTCGCCTCGAGGATTCGTTTCAAGCCCTCTCTGGAGATCGCGAGATCGTCCGCGATCAGAAGCCGAATCACCGGTCTATACCCTCCAATCGACCCTCCAATCGCGCCAATACGTAAAGGGTAATGAAGATCTCACACCGGTGCCATCCGCGTCTGTCCTACGAGAACGCAGGGTTTCGTCCGATACCCCGAGCGAGCTGCCCCGGCGAGACTGCGTGTACACCAACCCCTGTGGATGAAGGGATCGCATGCCTCGCACCCACCGCATCCTGGTCGTCGACGACGATGAGCTGCACAGATGGCTCCTCGGCGGCATGTTGGGGTCCCTGGGCTACGACTTTGAGCTGGCGAGCGACGGGCTGGAAGCCCTCGGCAAGCTAACCGGCGAGATCGACCTGGTACTGCTGGACGTCGTGATGCCCGGTCTCGACGGCTTCGAGGTGGCGCGACGGATCCGGGCGGATGGCAGGTTCTGCGATCTGCCCGTGATCCTGATCACCGCCCTGGACAGCCGCGAAGACCGCGTCCGCGCGGTCGAGGCGGGCGCCAGCGACTTCATCGCCAAACCGGTGGACCAGACCGAGCTGCGGGTACGGATCCGCTCCCAGCTCACGCTCAAGGAGGCTCAGGATGCGCTCAAGCGCCACGGCGCGCAGCTCGAGGCGGAGGTTGCCGCACGCACCCTGGCTCTGCGCACGGCCCTGGACGAGACCTCCGAGGCCCACCGGCGAACTCACCAGGCCCACCTCGACACCCTCCAGCGGCTGGTGCTGGCGACGGCCCTTCGGGATGGCGAAACCGCCGAGCACATTCAGCGCATCAGCCTGTCGACCGAGGTGCTGGCCAGGCGGTTCGAGCTCCCGCTGGGTGAGGTCGAGATCCTCAGCCGCGCCGCCGCCATGCACGACATCGGCAAGATCGGGATTCCGGACGCGATCCTGCTCAAAAAGGGGCCCCTCACCCCGGAGGAACGCGGGATCATGGAATCGCACACCCTCCTCGGTGCCAGGCTCCTGGCGGGCTCCCCTTCCGCGCTGATCCAGGCGGGCGCAACGATCGCGTTGACCCATCACGAGAGGTGGGACGGCACCGGCTACCCGCGCGGGCTCGCGGGCACGGACATCCCTTTAGGCGGCAGGATCTGCTCGGTAGTCGACGTCTTCGACGCCTTGACCTCCGATCGGCCCTACCGTCAGGCGCTCCCTCTGGAAGAGGCCCTGACGCTGATGTGGACCGGGCGGAGCTGCCAATTCGACCCGGACCTGTTCGATGCCTTCGAGTCGTGCCATGCCGAGATCCTCCAGGTCCGAGAGGACTTCCGCGCCGGTTCGGCGCCTCTGGCCTGCTAGCTCTCAACGGCGGAGGGCGAGGCGCACGAAGGCGAGCAAGGCCCGCAGTCGGACGGACGGGCCGGTCAGCCTCCCGCGGTTCCCCGGCCCGACCACCCGCCCAAGCAACCGGTTGAACGGGACCGGCGCGTTGTGGCAAGGGTAGCCGTCACCGTCGGTGACGCAGGCGAGCCGCCCGGCACAGACGCGGTAGCCAAGCAGGCGGCCTACATGGAGACGGAGGTCGGCGGCCTGAAAAACGATCACGTCGCCCGGCCAGTAGATGCGGACGGACGCCACTTCCACTCGCTCGCCGTCCGCGAGGAGGGGCGCCATGCCGCCGCCGCGGACGGTCAGCGCGACCGGCCGCTCACGGGCCATCTCCCGAAGACCCTCGAAGATGAGCTTTCTCAGAGCTGGACCGCGTACAAGGTGGACCTCTTCTCGCTCGCTCGCGCCCTCCATGAAGGCAGTCTAGAGACCGTGCCGATGTCGCCCTATCGGACGAGCCCTCCTCCTGGGGTCGGACGTTGTCGCGACGAGGTGTAGGACTTTCTCTGACAGGCGGGAGGCTCCGGTCTTTGATGTCCTTGCAGCCCTTGTTGTCCTTTGGGTCCTTGATTTGGCTTCAGCTCAGGATCCGCAGGTCCACGTAGGGCGGCGGCGGCTGGATCGCCGAGAAGTCGTTCTCCATCAGGGCCAGCTCGCCGGTGCGGCTGATCTCCTTGAAGCCGGCGAACTTGTAGGTGATCAGCATCTGGCGGTTGCGGTCGTTGGAGACGAACTCGGCGCGGAGCTTGACGCCCGCTTCCTTCGCCTGCCGCAGGATGTGGTGGAGCATGATCATTCCCACCCCCTTGGACATCACGCGGCAGGACATCAGGAGGAGCTTGACGGTCCAGACGTCGGGGTCCATCTTGGTACCCATCTCAATAAGCGTCAGGCCGATCTTGCCGTAGGTGCCGTGGCGGTCCTCCAGGCTGGAGATCAGGAGCTGGTGGCGGGGGGATTGGCGGAGCTCGTCGAGCTCCTCGTAGGAGTAGGTGAAGCCGGTGGAGTTGAGCTGGTTGGTGCGCACGGTCAGCTCCTCGGCGCGCTTCAGGTCCTCCTCGCGGCAGGGGGCGATGGTGAAGATCATGCCGAGGGTGGCGAGGAACTCCTCCTTGGGGCCCGTGTACTCCGCCTCCACCCGGTTGCGCTCGACGTCCGCCATGTACATGCGGCGGCGGAGGCGCGAGTCCTCGGTGATGAAGCGGGGGTTGAGCGCCGGGTGGTCCAGGAAGTCCTCCAGCAGGGCGGAATCGACGCAGAGCACCTTGTCGTGAGTGAAGGCCACCTCCTCGCGCTCGAAG
>DASWQX010000473.1:0-2194 GCA_036403495.1 Thermoanaerobaculia bacterium | reverse complement strand
GCGATCGCCGCAACCTCGTGGCTGTGCGTCACCATGACCATGGTCTTGCCGGCCTGGCGCGTCAGCCGGTCAAGCAGCCCCAGCACCACCCGCCCGGTCTCCAGGTCAAGGTTGCCGGTCGGCTCGTCGGCGAGGACCAGCAGCGGATCGTGCGCCAGGGCCCGCGCTACCGCCACCCGCTGCTGCTCGCCGCCGGACAGCCGGTCCGGATAGCTCGCCGCCCGGTCGGCGATCCCCACCTCCGCGAGGAGCGCCAGCGCGGCGCGCCGCTGCTCGGGACCGACGCGCCCTTTCAGCTCCATCGGCAGCAGCAGGTTCTCCTCGACGGTCAGCGTGGGGATGAGGTTGAAGAACTGGAAGACGAAACCGATCTTGTCGCGGCGGAAGAGCGTCCGGTCGCGCTCGGAGAGGGCGGAGATCGTTACGCCGTCGATCACCACCTCGCCGGAGCTTGGCGGGTCGATCCCGGAGAGCAGGTTGAGCAGCGTCGACTTCCCCGTGCCGCTCCGCCCGACCAGGACCGCGAACTCGCCCCGCTGGATCGAGAGGCTGGCATCGCGCAGCACGACCCGCCGCCGGCTCCCCTCCAGGTAGTCCTTGGTGAGGTTGCGCAGCTCGATGAGGGGGGCGGCCATGGCTCGGGGATGGTATAACCAGAAGCGTTGGGGGGCCAGCACGCTCCCGGAGGCTGTGGTATCGTGAAGGCGCGACAAAACTTCAACCCATCGCGTTTCGAGGACCGGGATATGGCGACGCCAGCCTACAGACTCCAGCTCATCTACGAGGATTACCTGCTCTTCCCGGATGACGGCCGACGCCACGAGCTGATCGGAGGAGAGCACTACGTGACCGCCGCACCCAGCGAAAAGCATCAGATCGCCGCCGGGAACCTGCACCTCGACCTCGGAATGTTCGTCCGGAATCATGGGCTGGGACGCGTCTTTTTCGCTCCCTACGATCTGGTCCTCTCCGACCAGGACGTCGTCCAGCCGGACCTGTTGTTCATCTCGCACCAGCGCGGCGCGGTGGCGAAACGCCAGGGGATCGCGGCCATTCCGGAGCTGGTGGTCGAGATCCTCTCTGAATCCACGCGGAAGACGGACGAGACGATCAAGCGCAAGCTCTACGAGTGGGCCGGCATGCTGGAGTACTGGATCGTCGATCCTGTCCTCGAAACCGTGAAGATCTACCGTCTCAACGGCGGCGTCTACGAGCGGGTGGCCGAGCTGTCCGCCGAGGTGGGGGACCAGCTAGAGACGCCGCTGCTGCCAGGTTTGACGATCGAGGTGGCCAGGATCTTCGAGTAGGGCTCCGCAGCTCAAAACTTTGCGCGGATCGCGCTCACGAAGGCCAGCAGGTCTTCGAGGTGATCTGTGACAATTTTCTCGACAATCGAGAGATCCACGACCTCATATCCGTGGACGAGAACATTGCGGAACCCTGCCATCTTTCGCAAGGAGGAGGACAGCTCCGTCGGAATCCAGTCGTATCGTTCAAGCAACTGGAACAGTTCCTGGTTGGTTCGAGGCTCTCCCAGACGCTCGTCCGAAACGATATGACCCGCGACATCGAGGGCTGCCTGAATGGCGATCTGCAGGGTGTGCTCGATAAAACGCTCCTGGCGCACGTCGCGCCGGATCTCTTCAGGGCGCGCCAAGGACTGGAGCTCCCGCACGCAGGTCTCGATGAAGGAGAGCTTCTTCGCGATGAGGGCCCAATCAGTCAATGCAGTTCCTTTCCCATTCTCCTGTACATCCTCAAGTAGGGCTCCAAATCCCAGAATTCGAAGCGGGCCTTCACCTCGAAGCGAATGCGTTTCGGCCGGTCCCGATCGACGAGCAGCTTGCCGTCTCGCAGCACCCGGACGGTGAGATCCACCGGAGCGCGGTTGAGAACGACGACCTGCACAGGGAGCCGGAGCAGTTTTTCCAGCTCCCCTTCGAGCTCGAACCCCATGCCTTCCAGCGTGAGCGGCGGATCTTCGAGGTAGAGGATGCCCACGTCCACATCGCTCCCCGGACCCGCCGTCCCCCGGGCCACGCTGCCGAAGAGGTAGGCCGCGGCGATCCCTTCGCGCTCGGCGACCGAGGCCAGGAATTCGCGCAGCAGTGCCTCGATGGCTTGGGAGTCCATGGGGTCGAGTATAGAAGAGGACGCGCAGGCCGCCGAAAGGTGTCCCGCAATTCACGCCGTG
>DASWQX010000472.1:0-4619 GCA_036403495.1 Thermoanaerobaculia bacterium | reverse complement strand
GGGCCCTTGTCTTCCCAGGGCATCGGCCTTCGGCCTCAGCCCTGGGCTGAGATCTCCCGACCCGTTGGGCCGGACGGAAGTTGACTCGATCAGAACTGGAACAGTTATTCTGTGACGAGCCCTAAGAGACCGGCTTCCGCTCCGTCACCAGCCCGATCCGGGTGAAGCCGACATCGCTGAGGGTGGTCAGCACCTCGGAGACCTTCTCATACTGGAGGCGGCGGTCCCCGCGGACGATCACGTCGCGGTCCGGCTCGGCCTGGTGGATCGCGGCGAGAACGTTGTGGAGATCGCCGTCGGCGGTGCGGGTGCCGCGGACCCAGAGGCTGCCGTCCTGTTGGATGGTGACGGCGAGCTCGTTCTGCGCCGGCATGGACGAGGCCTTGGCGGTTTTGGGCAGGTCGACTTTCACCCCCGCCTGGATCAGCGGCGTCACCACCATGAAGATGATCAGGAGCACCAGGCAGACATCGACGAGTGGCGTGACGTTGATCTCGCTGCGGATGACTCCGCTCGCGGGCTTCGAATGTGGAGACATGGCTCAACCTCCCACCAGACCAGCGGTTGATCGGCCTTCGCCCCGGCGATCCCGGGAGGAAGGAGTTGAGAGGCGCCTCTATGGGGATTGGACGGCGGGCGGGCGGATTCGGTTCCACCGCCGCCGTCCGGGTCGTGTCAGCGAGGCCAGCGAGCCCTCACTGCTGATCGCCCGCGCCGACCTCCGCCGCCGCCACGCTCACCGGCGCCGGCACGGCGGCGATCGCGTTCGGCGGCACGTCGTCCTTGCAACCGTAGACGTAGACCGGGGTTCGATTCGGCACCATGCGCGGCAGGCGCTGGGAGGCGAACATGGGGACGCGGATGCAGCCGTGGCTCGCCGGGTAGGCCGGGACGTCGAGGCTGCCGTGGATGGCGATGCCGCCCACGATGTAGAGCGGGTTGTACATCTGGCCGAGCGCGCTGGTCTTCCAGCCGGACGCCCGGGAAAACACCTCCAGGTGGCCGCAGGGGGTCACGGCATGGGTTTCCGGGTAGCCCTTCTCGTGGAAGGTCTTGCCGCTGCCGGACGAGATCGGCAGGATGTTCCCCACCTTCCCGTCGGCGTCGACCAGGAAGAGCACCTGGCGGGCGAGGTCCACCTCGATGTGCTGCCCCAGCTCGCGGGGACGCGGGGGCGTGGCGACCGACAGGGCGTTGAGCTCCGCCCGGGTCAGCTTGCCGGTGGCCCTGGCGTGCTCGACCTTCTGAAAGGCGATCAGGGCGTGGCGCGAGACGTCGTCCCAGACGCCGTCGATCGGACCGGTCCAGTAGCCGAGATCGGCGAGCTGCTGCTCGGCCTGACGGATGTCGGCGCGCGTCAGGGGCGTCGGAACGGCCCTGGCGATCGGTTTCGGAGACGCGACGGCGGGGATGGCGAGGAGAGGTAACAGCGCGACGGCGAGACTAACGGCGGACCTGCGGTACGGCGACATCGGAAAACCCCCTTACCCTGGTGCGGCGCCCCCCCGGTTGAGGTCGCTTTCAGCTTGAAAACCAACCCCGGCATCGTACCGGTTCCCAGCGAACGCTGGGGGGGCGATCAGGGTTCAAGCAACAGGGATGCCAACAATGTGGCCCGCTCGGGGAGCCGGTCGAGCACCACGTGCTCGCCAGCGGCATGGGCGCCGTCGCCGACCGCGCCCAGGCCGTCCAGGGTGGGGGTGAAGCGGCTGGTCAGGCTGCCGTCGGAGGCGCCGCCGGCGGTGGCCTCGCCGAGGGCGATCCCCAGCTCCGCCGCCCGCAGCCGCGCCGCCGCGAAGAGCGCGCGATTGCCGGGGGTTGACTCGAGCGGCGGCCGGTCGATCCCCCCCTCGACTTCGATCCGCGTCCCCGGAGTCCCCGGAGCCGCCCCGTTCAGCGCCAGGACCTCGCGCTCGATGCGGGCCGCGTCGTCCGCCGCCAGCACCCGGATATCGAAATCCGCCCGCGCCTCGGGAGCGACGACGTTGGCCCGCAGGCCGCCGGCGATCACGCCGACGTTGACCGTCACCCCCCGCGCCGGATCCTCCAGCGTATAGAGCCAGTCGATCACCCGGGCGAGCTCGCGGATGGCGCTCGCCCCCTTTTCGGGGTCGAGCCCGGAGTGGGCCGCCTTGCCGAAGGTCCGGAGGGTGAAGCGGAGCGATCCCTTGCGCCGGGTCTTGAGGTCGCCGGCGGGTCCGAGCGAGGGCTCCAGCACGAAGACCCGCCGCATCCGGCGCGCCAGCCGCTCGATGCGGGGAAAGGATTCGAGGCTGCCGACCTCCTCGTCGGAATTGATGAAGAACGCCGGCTCCACGGCCGGCGCGAGGCTGAGGTCGTGGAGGGCGCGCAGGGCGAAGATCCCCTGCACCAGGCCGGCTTTCATGTCATAGACCCCGGGGCCGTAGAGGCGGCCGTCGCGGACCTCGGCCGGCATCGCCGCCAGCGTCCCCACCGGCCAGACGGTGTCGCAATGTCCGATCAGGAGCTGCGTCGGCGATCCTCTCCGCCGCTGCCGCCGCACCGCCCAGATCTGCCCGCCGGACGTTTTCCCGGGCAGGCGCCGCGTGCGCATTCCGCTCGCCGCGAGCTCGGCGGCGAGGCGGGCGAAGACCGGCTCTTGGGTGGCGGGATCGAGGCTCGGGGATTCGAGGCGGACCAAGTCGCGCAGGAGGGCGGTCATCTCCTCCTGGCGGGCGAAGAGATGGGCGAGGAGCGCGCGGGGGAGGTCGTTCACGGCGCGGCTGCCGCGCCGTCCGTGGTCTCGATCCCCCGCCAGGTCTCCTCGCTGTCGTCGAAGATCGGCAGGTTGGGGCCGCGGCCGCGGGCGGCGTTGATGTGCCAGCCCCAGAGGAGCGCCCACTTGAGGTAGGTGCCGTAGGCCTGGAGCATGCAGAAGACCAGGCCGTGCATGCCGTCCAGGATGCCGAACTGGAAGAGGTAGGTGCGGAAGAAGCGCCAGATCGAGCGGCCGAAGATCTCGGCGAAGCCCGCGCGCCGCTTCTCCCGCCAGTGCTGGGCGGCGCCCCAGAAGCTGTACTTCTCGATCCGCCGGACGTATTCGTCGAGCGAATCGGCCATGTAGTGCTCCATCGGGCTGCGCAGCACCGGCGCCGGCCCGCGGGTGATCATGTCGGCATGGACCCGGCGGTTGGGGTAGCGGGCCGAGCCATTCTTGATCAGCCGCACGACGCGGTCGTGCTGCCAGCCCGAGAAGCGGATCACGCGGTCGAGGAAGTAGACCCGCCGCTTGATCGTGTAGGCCTCGTGGGTGGGGCTGGCGGCGAGCAACTGCTCGATCTCGCGCTGGAGGGCCGGCGTGCAGCGCTCGTCGGCGTCGAAGATCAGGATCCACTCGTTGGTGACCTGGTCCATCGCCCAGTTCTTCTGCGAGGCCGAGCCGTAGTAGGTGCGCTGGTAGAACCGCACCTTCTCGAAGGTGCGGACGATCTCCGGGGTACGGTCGGTCGAAAAGGAGTCGACGACCAGGATCTCGTCGCACCAGAGCAGCGACTCGACACAGCCGGCGATGTTCGCCTCCTCGTTGAAGGTGGTGATAATGGCCGACACGCGCGGTCGGGCGGACGGGGCCTGCTGGGTCGGGGAAGAGGGCATACGGATCTCCTCGCCAAGCGTATCAGAGCGCTCCTCCTGCTAGAATCCCGGCCGTCAACAGACCGAAGCCAAAGAACCGACTCCAGGCCAAAAGACTCCGTGCGCTCCTATCTCGTCTTCCTCATCCTGTTCGCCGTCAAGGTCCTGGCCCGGATCTTCTACCGGCTGGACGTGCAGTTCATCGGCGACCCGCCGCCCGACCGCTGGCGCCGCATCCGCCTGACCGCCATCCTCAACCATACCAGCCTCTACGAGGCGCTGTTCACCGGCGCCTGCCCCAACCACTTCCTCTGGCGCCTGGCCCGCCACGGGGTGGTGCCGATCGCGCAGAAGACCTCCGAGCGCGCCCTGGTCGGCCGCTTCTATGGCTTGGTGGCGGCGCGGGTGGTCTCGATCACCCGCGAGCGCGACGAGACCTGGAGCGAGGTGCTGCGCCAGATCGATCCCGACGCCATGGTCCTGCTCCTCCCCGAGGGGCGGATGAAGCGGGCCACCGGCCTCGACTCCCAGGGCAAGCCGATGACCGTGCGCGGCGGCATCGCGGACATCCTGGAAACGATGGGCGAGGGGCGGATGCTGCTCGCCTACAGCGGCGGCCTCCACCACATCCAGATCCCGGGCCAGCGCCTCCCCCGCCTGTTCAAGACGATCCGCCTGCGGCTGGAGGTGGTGGACATGGCCTCCTACCACGCCGACCGCCTGGCCGAGGGGGGCGCCAAGGGGTTCCGGCGCGCCGTGGTCCACGACCTCGAGCGCCGGCGCGACACTTACTGCCCGGCCGACGCGGAGACCGACGCCGCGGTGCGCCGGCGGGAGGCCGGGGTACCGGAGGAGTAGAGGGCACGACCGCCCTGGACGCCCCGTACTACAATGGGCTGGTGTTCGGCAAACCTATCGAGCTGATCCAGATCTTCGGGATCAAGATCCGCATCGACCCGTCGTGGTTCATCGTCGCGGTCCTGGTGACCTGGGACTTCGCGACGCTGGTGTTCCCTGGCCAGCTC
>DASWQX010000471.1:0-2054 GCA_036403495.1 Thermoanaerobaculia bacterium | reverse complement strand
AGCCACCGGAACCGGCCGATCCACTCCTCCGCCTCGACGTCCCCCGCCTCGCTCTTCTCCAACTGTTCCGGATAGACCGTCCGGAGCAGCTCGTAGCAGCCGTTCTGGGCTCGCCAGAGGTCGACGTCGAAGGGGGGAGTGCGGGCGAGGGCCACTGTGGCGTCCGCGCGTTGCAGGAGGTCTGGATCGGTCGGCCGCTCGCGCAGCTTGTCCATCCGCGCGTCCAGGGCTCCCTGGAGGGCGAAGGAGAGATCCTGGACGTCCAGCTCGACGCCCAGCGCGGCGCGCGATGCCAGGAGGGTTTCGATCGCTTCGGGGTCGGCTTCCGGAGCGGCGTTCAGGTCCTGGATGGCGCGCCGCAGATCGGCGTTCAGGACCAGCTCGGCGGCGGCGGCGAAGGCTTTCGGCAGCGGGGTGCCGAGGGTCTTCAGGAAGCGCATCAGCGGCGCGTGCTGCGCGTAGATCTGGCGGAGCTCGCCCTGCACGTCCGCCAGCGTCGAGGCCAGGATGCGCGCCAGGATGCGCCGCTGCTCGTCGCGGAAGAGCGCGCGCAGGGAGAACGGCATGCCGCCGAAGTAGCGGTCGAGCAGGCGGACCACCTGCGGCAGGTCGCCGTGCTCGAAGGCGGCTCCCGCCTCCAGGATCAGCGCGTGATAGCCCTCCAGATCCTCCGTCCAGGGGATCACCCCGGCGTTGAGGTTGTGATCGCCGAAATGGAGGACGCCATACGCGAAGGGCGCCGTCTCGCCGGTCAGCCCGGAGGTGACGCGCACCCGGCCGGTCGCCAGGCGCGACCGCCCGGCGCGGAAAGCGCGGCCGTCGTCGCGCTCGACCGCATAGCAATAGATCGGCGCCGGGTTCGGATAGTCCTCGAAGAGCGCCGACACCGCGTAGTGCGCCGCCACCTGGCGGGGCTCGACCATCGACGGCCGCACCAGCCGCTCGTAGAGGTCGCGCCCGCTGCCGCTGATCGGAAGGTTGCTCTTCGCCTTCTCCAGGCGGCGCAGCAGCTCTGGCTCGGCGTCGACGCCCAGCAGCTCCCGCGCGAGCTGCACCACGCGGCCGGCATAGCGAAGGATCTGGACCGTCTCGATCCCGCCGAGGTCGTTGAAGAACCAGCCGCAGCTCGTGTACATCAGCAGGGCGTGGCGCTGCAATTCGAGGAGATTCAGGGCCCGCGCGCGCTCCTCTCCCGTCAACTCCGCCGTGACCGCCGCGGGATCGACGGCGGCGTCCCGCGCCGCCCAGGGATCGGCGAAAAGCTTCCCCGCCTCGCGTTCCCAGAGCGGCGCCAGCTCGTCGCGCAGGCCGTCGAACGCCTCCCGCAGCGGCGCCCGCCAGGCCTGATTCCACCCCGGCGGGCCGCCGGTGTGGCAGCCGCAGTCCGCGCTCCAGCGGCCGACGCCGTGGACGCAGCTCCAGGCCGTGTTCTCGACGATCTCCACCTCGTGCTCGGGCGGGTGCGTTTCCAGGTACTCGCCGTAGTTGGTCAGCCGGGCGAGCCCGTTCGCCTCGATGTGGTGGAGAGCATAGGAGAGGGCCATCTCGCCGTAGCGGTGGTGATGGCCGTAGGTCTCGCCGTCGGTCGCGATGTGCACCAGCCGGTCCGCCCCGGGGTCCGCCGGCACGGTGGACATCAGGCGGTCGGCGAAGCGCTCGCCGCTGGTCAGCAGCCCCTCGAAGGCCACCGCCCGCGAGATCGCTCCGTCGTAGAAGAAGACGGCCATCCACCGGCCGCTTTCGAGCTTCACCTCGTAGGGCACGGAGGGGTCGATCCGGCCGCCGCTCACGTCCATCCACGCCTCCTTCCCCTTGGCGCTCTTCAGGCGCGTCCGCGCGGCCTGGTGGGGCTCGAGGATCGTGAAGAGGATGCCGGCCTCGCTCATCAGGTCGAGGCTCTCGAGGTCCACCGCCGTCTCGGGGAGCCACATCCCTTCCGGGCGCCGGCCGAAGCGGTGCTCGAAGTCGGCGATCCCCCAGAGGATCTCCGTCCGCTTGTCGCGCCGGTTGGCGAGCGGCAGGATCGAGTGGTGGAAGCCTTGAGCCAGCGCCGA
>DASWQX010000470.1:0-2416 GCA_036403495.1 Thermoanaerobaculia bacterium | reverse complement strand
CTGGCCCGCCACGCACGTAGTAAGGGCCTCTACGTTAACCTTCTGACCAACGGAGTTCTAGTCGACGAGAGCAATGCATCGGAGATCGTCGAGGTCGTGACCTCAGTTTCTCTCAGTCTCGACAGCGCCCACTGCGAAGAGCACGACGCAATGCGAGGGAAGGACAGTTGGGGGAAGGTGCTTCGGGCCATCCGGCTACTGCGCGAGGCTGGCTTGCAGTTCCTGCACCTAAACTCCGTGGTCACGCCGGTAAACAAGAACTCCGTCGCTGAGTTTCTGGAGTTCGCATGGGACGAACTCAATGCCCAGAAGGTAACCCTCGCTCCCACGGGTATGGACGTGCCCGATTCTTCCGGTAAGCGGGGAGCACGGGAGCATATGCTCTCTCCCGAGGATATGTGGACGGTCTACGAAGCGCAACGCAAATTCCAGCATCGTAAAGCGACAGAGCACCCGCCGATCGTCTCCAGGAATAGTCTCCGCCGGACCCATTGCGGGGTCGGCAACGGCCTCGTAAGTATCGACTCGAATGGGGACCTTTACCCGTGCCAGACCATGCATGTGCCGGAGTTGCGTTGCGGAAACGCATTCCAGACAAGCCTGCGCGAGGTGCTTGAGACCTCAGGCCTGCTCCACTCTCTCCGCAACATGACCGTCGATTTACTAGAGGACTGTCCAACCTGCCCAATGCGCTACGTCTGCAACGGCGGCTGCCGCATGGAAGCCTACACGCGGGAGGGACGGCTCAATGCGCGCAATCGCGATCTTTGTCCGCTATTCTTCACCCGTGCCTTGGATAAGCTTTGGATGACGGCTAATCTCCCTGTCGACCAGCACGGCACTGTTTCTGGCAGGCAGGCGCCCTTAGATTTCTTCGAATCGTATGCATAAGCCGGAGCCGGCCTACCTGGTATTCGTTAGGTACAATCGAGGTGATCGAAGATGGAATGGATTCAGACGAAGTATATTGACAAAACCTATCAGCGGTTTCGCCGTTTCAAGTGCAACCGGTGCGGCACCACGGCTGAGGTTCTATTCGACACTTCCGGACAGGCGGTGCAGATCCCGAGCGGTTGGAATCTCGGCTCTCTAGAGGGCTCACACCTATGCCCGGCGTGTGAGAGCGTGCCCCTTAAGAAGACCCTGCTAAGGGTCCTGAACTGAGTCTCGCCGCACACCGGTACCCAGCGCCATAGATCAGAAGCGCAGGTCGATCCCCGCCTGCTTCAAGACCGCATTCGCGGTGTGCCTGGACTTGATCTCTCCGTCGACGACAAAGCGGCACTGTGTGATCGGGCTGAACCAGATCTCATGGTCGCCTCTGCCCTGACGCTCGAAGCGGCAGTTGTGGGAGAGCAGGAGTCTTTTGAGCTGCGGGGTGAAGGACGAGCCCATCAGGAGGCCAAGCGGACTTTTTCCTGGCGGTGGCTGGTCAGCTCGAAGGCGATGGCATCCGGCTGACCGCTGGGAAGCAGTCCATTCGCCTCCAGAAGCTCGGGGATCAGGGTTCTGAGCTTCTCGGAAAGAGCCTCGACGGTTGGCGCTTCCGTGGCCAGCCCAGGGACGTCTTCGCTCGTCGCCACCCAGACTTCGGCCTCAGGGTCCCAGTCGGCGTCGACGTGGTAAACGAAGCTTTCCATCAGGTTCCAGGATACCACCGGGGGTTGGACTAGAGAAGTGGTGCAGCCAGGAGGACTCGAACCTCCAACCTACAGATTCGTAGTCTGTGACAGAGGGGTTTCATAGCCTCTCAAGGCGTCCCGGTAAAGCACTGAAACGATGGACGTTGAGCCACATTGCCTGTATCATAGGGCATCATGGCGACCCGCGCAAGCGCATGTTTCAGTGGTCCCCCAGTGGTCCCCGCTGGTCCCCGAGTGGTCCCCGCGCTCGCCGAACTCCCCCCGGAGGTCCCCCAATGAGGAAAGTTCACCAGCTCTTGACCGATCGCCGTATCCGCGCCCTCAAGACCGAAGGACAGCGCGTCGAGGTGATGGACGGCGCCGTCCCCGGGCTCGGTATCCGCGTCTCTCCCGCTGGTAGCAAGAGCTGGTTTCTCCGGTACGGCCCGCAGGAGGCGCGCCGGCGGATCGTCCTCGGACCCTATCCGGCCCTGACCCTAGACGCGGCCCGCAATAAGGCGCGGGAGCTCGTGGCGGGGGTCAAGATGAGCGACCGCGACCCCATGGCCGAGCGGAAGGCCGAGCGCGTCGCCCGCAGGAAGGCCGGCGCCGAGACTTTCGAGGCTCTCGCTTCCTGCTACCTGGAAGAGCACGCGAAGCGCCGCAAGCGGCTCCGGGGCTGGCAGGAAGACGAGCGGAAACTGCGGATTGAAGTGCTCCCGGTGTGGGGCACCCGGCAGGCCGCAGAGATCCTCCGGGCCGATGTCCGCGCATTGCTCGAAAGGATCGCGGCG
>DASWQX010000469.1:0-2282 GCA_036403495.1 Thermoanaerobaculia bacterium | reverse complement strand
CCCCCGGCGAGCTCTCCCGCTCCGGGCCAGAGCGGGAGAGTATCGGAAGACGCTGGTGGCGTGGCTGGGGAAATAGATGGGCCCTGGCCTAGGGGCCGCAATCGTAGAGCGGCAGGCAGTCACCGTAGGTAGAACCGTCGCAGGTGACATTCTTGTTGGGGGTCGCCGAGCAGGAGCTCCAACCCCAGCACTCGTAGGTCTGACCATCGGGGCAGGCGCAACCTACGGCCCTATGGCAGACGGGGCAATACTGCTGGACGCCATCACACTTGACCCAGGTCGACCCGGCTTGGCAGTCGCCGACGGAGCTGGAGCAGGACAACGGATAGGCACCAACATCGCAGGTCAGGGTCACGGTGCAGGTGGACTTGGTAGGAAGGCGACGCCCGGACCGGGCTGAAGTGGCGACGGGCGTCGGCGTTCTCAGTGACTCCAGGAAGGCCGCCGTGCCCAGCCCGGCTCCTCCGGCGGGTAGAGGTCGAGCGTCGGCGGAGAGGGTCCAGCTACAGAAGAGGAGAGCGAGGACGAAGATCACTGGTCTCATCTCGAAGCTCCTTTCAGGTGAGGGATGGTTCCCTGAAAGGGAAGGTGCTTTAGTTAGAGATTACGTGACAATTGCCCTACGTCGTGAACGCCAGCGTCAGCAGCGTCTGCTGCTCGATGCCGTGGGCCTTGGCCGAGCCGGTGGCCGGGCTGCCGCTCGCCGAGCGCTTGATCGAGCGGATCGGCCGGGCGATCAGGCGCTCGATGCGGCGCTGGATGAAGGAGAGGGCCCCCATGTTGGCCGGCTCTTCCTGCACCCAGATGATGTTGCGTGCGGCGCTGGGGTGCTTCGCCAGGGCCGCCGCCAGCTCCTCCTTGGGGAACGGGTAGAGCTGGTCGAGGGCGAGGATCGCCGTCGAGGCGTCCTGCCGCTTCTCGCGCTCCCGCCGCAGCTCGTGGACGATCTTGCCCGAGCAGAGCAGGACCCGCCGGGCGTCCTGGACCTGGCCGTCGTCGACCACCCGCAGGAAGCGGTCGCGGGCGAAGTCGTCGAGGCCGGAGGCGGAGTCCTTGTGGCGCAGCATGCTCTTGGGGGTGAAGACGATCAGCGGCTTGCGCCAGGGGCTCAGCGCCTGCCGGCGGAGCAGATGGAAGTACTGCGCCGCCGTCGAGGGCTGACAGACCTGCATGTTCTGCTCGCCGCAGAGCTGGAGGTAGCGCTCGATGCGCGCGCTCGAATGCTCCGGCCCCTGCCCCTCGTAACCGTGCGGTAGCAGCATCACGACGCCGGAGAGCAGGTGCCACTTGTCCTCGCCGGCGGAGATGAACTGGTCGACGATGATCTGGGCGCCGTTGGCGAAGTCGCCGAACTGCGCCTCCCAGCAGACCAGCGCCTCGGGGAAGTCGCGGCTGATGCCGTACTCGAAGCCGAGCACGGCGGCCTCCGAGAGCATCGAGTCGTAGACCTCGAAGCGGGCCTGGCCCGGCGCCACGTGCTCGAGCGGCGTGTGCTCGTCGGCGTTCTCGACGTCGATCAGCACCGAGTGGCGCTGGTTGAAGGTGCCGCGCCGGCTGTCCTGGCCGGAGAGGCGCACCGGAACGCCCTCCTTCACGAGCGAGCCGAAGGCGAGCGCCTCGGCCATGCCGTAGTCGACCGGCCGCTTGCCGTTCCCCATCTCGGCGCGCTGGGCGAGCAGCGCCTGGATCTTCTTGTGGACGTGGAACCCATCGGGCGCCGTGGTGAGCGGCGCCGTCAGCGCGCCGATGGCGGCGGCGTCGAGCCCCGTCGTCACCTCGTACTCCGGCTTCCACCAGTCGCCGTGGTAACGGTCCCAGTAGGCCGGCAGGGTGCGCATCGTCGGCTTCTTGTCGAGCGTCGAGGCCGCCTTGTGCGCGGCGTCGAGCTCGGCGCGGACCGCCTCCTCGCGCCGCCGCGCCTCGGCCTCGTCGACGCCGATGGCGCCGGCGTAGAGCTTCCAGAGCGGCGGATGGACCTGGATCTTCCGGTAGAGCAGCGGCTGGGTGATCGTCGGATCGTCCACCTCGCTGTGGCCGTGGCGGCGGAAGCCGATCAAGTCGACCACGACGTCGCTCTGGAAGGCGGCGCGGTACTCGACCGCCAGCCGCGCCACGCGGGCCACGGCGTCCGGGTCCTCGCCGTTGACGTGGAAGATGGGGATCGGCAGGCGCCGCGCCACGTCCGAGGCGAAGCGGGAGGAGAACAGGTTGACCGGCTCGGTGGTGAAGCCGATCAGGTTGTTGACCACCACCTGCACGGTGCCGCCCACCTGATAGCCGGG
>DASWQX010000468.1:0-2183 GCA_036403495.1 Thermoanaerobaculia bacterium | reverse complement strand
GTTCCTGGGCTTGGTTGGCTTGGTTGGCTATACCCCTGATCAGGGGATCCAGGTGGGCTTAAAAGAGGGTGAGATCGCTTGAGGATCTCTCTAAGGATGGGTGTAGGTTGGCTGGTAGGAACATCCCCCTCGTTTCCGACTAAGTTGGTGCCCATCTATACTGCAAGCCACATGCCTGCTCCGCCCGAATCTCCGCGACTGCCCATGGGACGCGTGTTTGAGCACAGTCTCCCGTCGGCGGCCCTGCGAACGAACCCGGGCCGCCCTACTCATTCGTACAAATGCATTCGTCAGAGTTACGCATTTCTACATAGCGTCCCCCGACTGGGCTGAAACGCCCGACAACGGTAGGATGCCGCCATGAAGAAGCTGCTCCTGATCTTCCTCTTCCTGCTCGGCGTCGCGGTGCTGGCGACGGTGCTCGGCATCCTGATGGGCGGCAAGGGGACCGCCATGGGCGAGGGCCCGACCGTGCTCGTCTGGCGGCTGGCCGGTCCGGTGCTGGAGCAGGAGGAGCCGCGGCTCCCCTTCGCCAGGTCCGCGGAGGCGTCCAGCATCGCCGAGCTCTACCCGGCGCTCCGCGCCGCCCGCCAGGACTCGGAGGTGAAGGGGCTCGCCCTCTACATCCAGGACGCCGAGCTCGGCCTCGCCAAGGCCCAGGAGCTGCGCCGCCAGATGATCGCCCTGCGGCGGTCGGGGAAGTTCGTCGAGTGCTACCTGGAGACGGCCGGCGAGGGTTCGAACGGCACGCTCGCCTATTACCTGGCCACCGCCTGCGAGAAGATCTACCTGGCGCCCGCCGGCGACCTCAACCTGCTCGGGCTCTACTCCGAGAGCCGCTTCCTGCGCGGCACGCTGGACAAGCTGAAGATCGAGCCCGACTTCAACCGCGTCGGCCGCTACAAGAGCGCCGTCGAGACCTACACGCAGAACCAGTACAGCCCCGAGGCCCAGGAGGCGATCGCCGCGGTGCTCGACGGCTACTTCGCGCAGATCGTCTCCGCCGTGGCCGAGGCCCGCCACAAGAGCGAGCCGGAGGTGCGCGCGCTGATCGACGGCGCCCCCTACTCGGCCGACGAGGCGCTGGCGCGCGGCCTGGTCGACCGGCTCGCCTACCCGGACGAGTTCAAGGACCGGCTGGAGAAGCGGGTGGGGCACAAGCCCGCGTACGTCGACATCGAGGACTACCGGCCGCGGCCCGTGCTCGCCGGCAAGCGGGTCGCTGTCGTCTTCGCCCTCGGCACCATCGTGCGCGGCGGCGGCGGCTCAGCCCCCTGGACCGAGGAGAGCTACCTCGGCTCGGACGAACTCGCGACGGTGCTGCGGGACGTCGGCAAGGATCGCTCCATCGCGGCGGTGGTGCTGCGCATCGACAGCCCCGGCGGCTCGGCCCTCGCCTCCGACTTCATGCTGCGGGAGATCGAGCGGCTGAAGGCGAAGAAGCCGGTGGTCGTCTCGATGTCCGACGAGGCCGCCTCGGGGGGCTACTACATCGCCGCCAAGGCGAACAAGATCGTCGCCGAGCCGGCCACGCTGACCGGTTCGATCGGCATCTTCGGCGGCAAGTTCGTCACCCGCCGCTTCGAGGAGGAGATCCTCGGCCTCGGCCACGACACCCAGAAGCGGGGGGCCAACGCCGACATCTACTCCACCCTCCAGCCCTACACGCCGCAACAGGAGGCGCGGATCCAGCAGCTCATGGACCACACCTACCAGGCCTTCGTCGGCCACGTCGCCGCCGGCCGCCGGATGAGCCGCTCGGCGGTCCTGGCGATCGCCGGGGGGCGGGTCTGGACCGGCGCGGCAGCCCAGAAGATCGGTCTGGTCGACGAGCTCGGAGGGCTCGACCGCGCCGTCGAGATCGCCCGCCAGCAGGCGCGGATCGGCGCCGGGGAGACCGTCGGGCTCGATTTTTATCCTTCTCCCCCGTCGTGGCTCGACCTGTTCATGGAGAAGCGCCAGCCGCGCCTCCCGGCCGCGCTCGCCGACGTCGTCAAGAACCTCGAAACCTCCGCTCCCCGTCTCCTCCAGCTCCCTCCCGAAGTGGCGCGGATCGCACGGCCGTTCTGATCGTAACCTATTGATAATGAGGATCTTGCTGAGTCGATCAAAAGCTTGGTCCAGGGGGCTTGCGGGCCGTCGCTGCTGTGCTATGATGGGTCAGGTCGTAGTCACCTAAGCTG
>DASWQX010000467.1:0-11330 GCA_036403495.1 Thermoanaerobaculia bacterium | reverse complement strand
TGTCGTTGACCAGCAAGGTCAGCACCTGGTCCGCCTTCCCTTCGAGCAGACGGTAGAAGTTGTCGACCCCCTTGGTGGTCTGGCCGTCGACCGCCAGGATGAGGTCGCCCCTCTGGACGTGGACCCCCGGCTCGGTCAGCGGCGAGCGGAAGTCCGCCTGCCAGTTCTCTCCCGGGAAGATGTGGTCGACCCGGTAGTAGCCGGAAGGATCGGCGACGATCTCCGCTCCCAGTAGCGCGCCCTCGACCCGCTTGGGCCCCGGCGTGTTCTCGGAGGGCTCGACGTAGCCGTGGCCCACCGAAACCTCGCCGCTCATCTCGGCGAGCAGGTAGTCGAGGTCGGCGCGGCACGACATGGAGGGGAGCTCCTGGGCGTAGCGGTCGCGGATCCCCTTCCAGTCGACGCCGTGGAGGTTGGGGTCGTAGAACCAGTCGCGGAAGATCCGCCAGGCATCCATGTACTCCTGGCGCCACTCCTCGCGCGGCTCAATGCGGAGGGTCATCTTCTCGAGGTCGAGCTTGCCGTCGCCCCCCTTCTGGCCCGGCCGGGCGTCGATGATGCCGTAGGTGTCGCGCTGGCGGTAGCCGATCTTCTTGCCGTCCGCGGAGAGCTCGTAGCCGCCGATGGCTTCGAGGACGGTGTCCTCCTTGCGGTCCTTGAAGCTGAACATCTTGAGCGTCTGCGGTCCGGGCACGCCGGGGTTGCCGCCGCGCAGATAGAACACGGCGTCGGCGCTGGCGGAGAGCGACTGGTAGTTGCCCGGAGGTCCGGGGATGGCGCGCACGCGCTGATCGAAGCCGTCGAAATCGATCTTGACCCGCACGCCGGCGGCCTTCGGCGCCGCGTCGGGTTTCTCGCCCTTGGCCTCGTCCGCGACTTTCTGGGCCGCGGCCTTGGCCTCCGCCTTGGCCGGCTCGGCGGCCGCCTTCTCCTCGGCCTTCGCGGCCTCCTCGTCGCTCTCGGGGACCAGCAGGGGCGGCCCTTCCTTCGAAAGGAGACCGACGTAGACCCGGGTGGGATTGGTGTAGACGTAGTCGAACTCGTAGCCGCTGAAGGTCAGGTTGTAGTCGCGGTTGGAGAGGAAGTAGAGATAGCGCCCCTTGGGGTCCCAGGTCGGCTCGGCGTCGCCGGTGAGATCGCCGGTGAGCTGGCGGGCCCTGGCGTCGTCGAGCGAGTAGATCCAGATCGCGGGGAACTGGTTCTCGCTCAGCTTGGTGTAGGCGATGAAGCGGCTGTCCGGCGACCACTTGTAGTCCTGGATGTCGTTGCGCGCCGCCTGATCGGCGTCGGTCACCTTGCCGGAGGCGACGTCGACGTAGCGCAGCCGGCGGTTCTTGTCGCCGAAGGCGACCTTCTTCGAGTCCGGCGACCAGGCGAGCGGGAAGCGCCAGATGTCGCCGTCGGTGGTCACCCGCCGCTCCTCGCCGGAGCCGTCGGCCGGGCGCACCCAGACCTCGTATTCGCCGGTGCGGTCGGAGAGATAGGCCACCCATCGGCCGTCGGGAGACCAGACGGCGGAGAGCTCGCGCACGCCGGGAGAGTGGGTGAGGTTGCGGATCTCCCCCTTCTCGGCCGGCACGGAGAAGACCTCGCCGCGGGCGGTGAACAGCGCGCGCTTGCCGGTAGGCGACATGGACGAGCCGTCGATGTCCTCGGCGACGTTCTTGAAGTAGGGGAGGGTGCGCGGCAGATCGCCTTCCACCCGGATCTCGATCCGGTTGCTCTTCCCCGAGGCCGGATCGAACAGGTAGATCCAGCCGCCGTCCTCGTAGACGATGCGCCGGCGGTCGCCGCTGCTCGGCCAGAAGACGTCGAAGGTATCGTGACTGGTCAGCCGGCGGACCGCCCTGGTCTTGGTGTCATACGAGAAAAGGTTGTTGATGAAGGTATTTCCCACCTTGTCGCGATCGGAGACGAAATAGATGGTGTCGCCGATCCACACCGGCATGTAGTCCTCGGCGGGATCGTTGGTGATCTGCTCGGCCGTATTCGCTTTGAGGTCGTAAATCCAGAGATCGGGAGTGCGGCCGCCGCGGTAGCGCTTCCAGTTGCGGAACTCATGCATGGTCGGCGCGAAGACGTAGCGGTTGCCGTCCGGCGAGAGCACGCCGGCCGAGCCCTCGCGCAGGGGGAGCGGGTGCTCCATGCCCCCCTCCGCCGCGACCAGGTAGGGGCGGGCGTTGCGGTCGCTGTAGGGCGTGCGGTGGGCGTTGAACAGGACCTGCCTGCCGTCCGGCGTCCAGCCCAGCACCTGGTTGTCAAAGCCGCCGCGCGGCGGGATGGAGCCGATGTCGTTGTGAAACGTGAGCTGGCGCGGGGCGCCGCCGCCGACCGGGATCACGTACACCTGGCGGGTGCCGGTGTACTGGCCGGTGAAGGCGATCGATTTGCAGTCGGGCGAGAATTTGGGGGCGAGCTCCTCCCCCTCGCCCGAGGTCAGCCGCCGGGCCACGCCGCCGCCGGCGTCGACCAGCCAGATGTCGCCGCCATAGGTAAAGGCAACGGTATTGCCGCAGATATCGGGGTAGCGCAGCAGGCGCGTGCCCCCGTTGGATTGCGCTTGCGCGGCGGCCAGCCCGGGCCCCGCGGCCAAGGCCAGCAGGAGGGCCGCCCTCCAGATCGATCTACGCACGAGGTCTCCTTTCGATAGACACAGTTCTTCCCAAGGCGTGTTACGGCGGGATCAACCGGAAGTTTTCGCGCCGGGCTTCGGCCGCGCCAGCACCACGGTCTGGGGGGAGCCGCCGGCGAAGGCGATCCCCTCGCGCTCGAAGGCCCGCAGCAGACCGAGGTTGATCGCCTGCTGGCGGTCCATGTAGGCGCCGTAGTCAGGGGTGAGGATCCAATAGACGATCTCGAAGTCGAGCGCCGACGCGCCGAGCCCCTTGAAGTGGGCGCGGTCGAAGCGGGTGAGATCCTGGGACTCGACCAGCGTGCGCACCAGCGCCGGGATGCGCGCGACGGCGTCCGGCGGCGTGTCGTAGAGCACGCCGAAGTTGAGCACTACCCGGCGCTCGGCCATACGCTTCCAGTTGTGGACGCGGCTCTTCAGCAGGTCGCTGTTGGCAAAGATGAGCTGCTCGCCGGAGACCGCGCGCAGGCGGGTGGTCTTGAGGCCGATGCTCTCGACCGTGCCGGTCAGGGTGTCGACGGTGATCGCGTCGCCGATCACGAACGGCTTATCGAGCACGATCGAGAGCGACGCTAGCAGGTCGCCGAGGACGTTCTGCAGCGCCAGCGCCACCGCCACGCCGCCCACCCCGAGGCCGGTGATCAGGGCGGTGACGTTCACCCCCAGGTTGTCGAGCGCCATCAGCAGCAGGAGAGCCCAGAGGGTGAGCTTGGAGACGAAGCGGAGCAGGCCGGCCAGCGCCACGGAGGTGGCGTCGTGATCCATCTTCCGCCGCTGGCGGGCGATCCAGAAGTCGATGGCGACGGAGGACCAGAGGGCGATCTGGAGGAAGACGGCGACCTGGGCAAGGCCGCGCAGCGCCCGTTCCTGCCGGAAGGGGAACGACAGGTACTGGCTCCCGGCGTAGAGCGCGACCACGACGATCACCAGGATCTGGGTGCGCCGGCCGAGGTTGACGACGAGGTCGTCGAGACCGGTCGCCGCCCCCTCCGCCCGCTTGCCCAGCCAGCGGACGACGAGCTCGCGCAGCGCCAGAAGCACGACGATGACGGCAGCGGCGATCCCGAGGGCGATCAGCACCGGCGAAATCTATCACCGGCGCGAAGGCCAGGCCTGCTCAGAGGATCCGCAGCCCCGACGCGCGCTCCGCCTTCGCCTCCACCGCCGCCACTCCTGAGAAGTCCCGCAGCCGCACCGGCAGCCGCCGCGAGCCCCAAGTGCCCGGAGCGCCCGCGAAGCGGCCGGCGCAGGGGGTGCCGCAGTTAGCGCAGGCGCCGTCCGGCGTGAGGTTCCAGTCGGTGAGCACGAACCAGTCGCGGCCGATCAGCCGCTCGCCGCAGTTGTGGCAGAGGGTGCTCCCCCCCTCTTCGTCGTGGACGTTGCCGGTGTAGGCGTAGCGCAGGCCGTTGGCGAGCGCGATCCGGCGAGCCCGCGCCAGAGTGGCCGGCGGCGTCGGCGGCAGGTCGAGCATCTTGTAATCGGGATGGAACGCCGTGAAGTGGATCGGCACGTCCGGCCCCAGCTCGCTCGCCACCCAGCGGGTCATCGCGTCGAGCTCCCGGTCGGAGTCGTTCTCGCCCGGGATCAGCAGGGTGGTGATCTCGAACCAGACGTCGGTCTCGTGCTTCAGATACTTGAGCGTATCGAGCACCGGCGCCAGCTCGGCGCCGCAGATCTTCCGGTAGAACTCCTCCGTGAACCCCTTGAGATCGACGTTGGCGGCGTCCATGTGGCGGTAGAAGTCCGCGCGCGGCTCCGGGCAGATCTCGCCGGCGGTCACCGCCACCGTCTTGATGCCGATCTCGTGGCAGGCCTGGGCGACGTCGACCGCGTATTCGAGGAAGATCACGGGATCGTTGTAGGTGAAGGCCACGCTGGCGCAGCCGAGCCGGCGCGCCGCCTGGGCGATGACCTCGGGCGTCGCCTGATCGGCCAGGGTATCGAACTCGCGCGACTTGCTGATGTCCCAGTTCTGGCAGAACTTGCAGGCCAGGTTGCAGCCGGCGGTCCCGAACGACAGCACGGGAGTGCCCGGCAGGAAGTGATTCAACGGCTTCTTCTCGATCGGATCGACGCAGAACCCGCTCGACCGCCCCCAGGTCGTGAGCACGATCCGGTCATTCTCCCGAGCCCGCACGAAGCAGAGCCCCCGCTGCCCCTCCAGCAGCTTGCAGAACCGTGGGCAGAGATCGCACTGCACCCGCCCGTTGTCGAGCGCGTGCCAGTACTTCGTGGGAACGGTGGCGGCGGTGATGGGTGCGTCCTTCATGCTTGTAAAAACAAGGGGGAGGAAGGGGGGATTCCCAGGCTATGCTCTAATGGCTCAATTGATTTGCTCATCTTCGAAATGGACGACCCAAGCCTGAACGACTTCGAAGGGCCGACGCTCCCCTTCTGGCCGAGCCTCTTCGATCCGGGCGGGCTGGTCGCCGGACGCTATCGGATCGAAGCCCTGCTCGGTCAAGGGGGCTTCGGCCGGGTCTACCGCGCCTTCGACCAGAAGCTCGAACGGATCGTGGCCCTCAAGGTCCTCACTCTCCCCCAGGACCCTGAGGCGCAGTCCGTGAGAGTCCGGCGATTCGAGGAGGAAGCCCGGGCGGTGGCCCGACTGGATCACCCTTCCATCGTCCCCGTCTACGACGCCGGCCTCGAGGAGGAAAATCCCTGGATGGCCATGCGGCTGGTCGCCGGCTCCAGCCTCGACAAGGCCCTCCGCAAGGGAGGCCCGCTGCCTCCCGACCGGGCCCTGCGGCTGCTGCTCCAGATGGCCGGCGCCCTCTCCCATGCCCATCGGCGAGGCGTGATCCATCGGGACGTGAAGCCGGCCAATATCCTTCTGGAGGAGCGCGACGGCGCCGAGCACGCCTGGCTGACCGACTTCGGCATCGCCAAGCTCCTCACCGGCCTCGACCTGACCCAGATCGGAGCCGTTCTGGGAACGCCGAGCTACATGTCCCCCGAGCAGGCCACCGGCAAAACGGTGGACGCGCGGACGGATATCTTCGCTCTCGGCTGCGTCGCGGCGGAGCTGATCACCGGCCGGCCGGCGTTCCAGGGGAGCTCGGCGATGGAACTCCTGCACGCGATCGTCCACAAGCCGCCCCATCTGGGCGAGTTGCGCCAGCAGGCCGGTCCGGGTTTCGAGGCCGCGGTCCTGCGCTGTCTGGCCAAATCCCCGGAGGACCGCTGGCAGACCGTCGACGATCTCGCCGAAGAGCTGGAAGCCTTGGCCGTGTCCGGCGAGAAGAAGCCGGCCAAGAGGCGAGAGCGCCGGTTCGGGCTTCCTCGGAGACGGGCGGAAGCCGCGTGGGACGGCGCCTTCCCGCTCCAGGTGACCGGGTTGACCAAGGGTTTCGGCTTCGGCAAACCCATCCTCTCCGGCCTCGACCTCGAAATCCCCCGCGGCGCCGTCTATGCCCTCATGGGGAGAAACGGCAGCGGCAAGACAACGCTGATCCGCACCTGTCTGGGAATCTACCGCAGGGATGGCGGCCAAGTGGCGGTGTTCGGAAGAGACCCTCAAAGAGAAGGACCGGCCGTCCTGGCGCGGGTAGGTCTGGTGCCGGACGCGCTGGCCGTGGACGAGAAGATGAAGGTCCGCGAACTGCTGGCCTTTGCGTCCCGCTTCTATACCCAATGGGATCAGGCTCATTGCTATCGCCTGCTCGCCCGCTACGATCTGCCGCTCGAAAAGAAGATCCGCGACCTCTCGCGCGGCATGAAGACCAAGGTTTCCCTGATCATGGCGTTAGCGCACCGGCCCGACCTGCTCCTCCTGGACGATCCCACTTTGGGGCTGGACGCGGTGATCCTCGAAGAGTTCGTGGAAAGCCTGGAGGAGGCCGCGCGGGAGGGCGCCACGGTCCTCATTGCCTCCCACAACTACGGAGAGCTGGAGCGGATCGCCACCCACGCCGGCTTCTTCAAGGAGGGCCGCATCGTCCTGTCCGAATCGATCCCGGACCTCAAGGCCCGCTTCAGCGGCGTCCGCGAATTGAGCCTGCAAGAGATCTTCGTCCAGGTTTTGCGATGAGACGCGCCCTCTTCGCCCGCGAATTCCGCTCGGCCCTGGTGCCCAACCTGATCACGGTGGGGGTTATTCTGGCGACACTCGCCGTCATAGAGCGGCTTTTTGGTCTGCGCCTGGGAAAGGCGGAGGATGTCCGCGTTTTCACGGATGCCGCTCTACTGATCGGGCTCGTGGTGTCTGGGTTCATCTCTGGTGAGAGGTGCTTTCCCTCAGAGGTGAAAGAGTCCCGAATGCTCTTTCTCTCTTCGTTGCCGATTCCAAGAAGCTGGGCGTGGCTGATAATCGTTTCGGCCCGCCTGCTCGCCGCCCTCGCCTCGCTGATAGCTGTATTTTTGGTTCGACGTCCTCTGCTGACCTTCTTGCCTAGCGGGCATCTGAGTGGGTTGGACCTAGGTCTCGACGCAGCGCTGCTACTCTTCGCCTACGTCTTCTTCTTCTCGGCTGGAAATCTGTTCGCGCTACTCTTTCGTCGGCCCCTTTTTTCTTATCTCGCCGGCTTCCTGATCTTAGTATTTCTTCTCGGCGAGACGAGCGCTTCCGTCGCCTATTCCATGATCGAGCCCTACCTTGTGGAGCTTGCGACAAGCCCCTTCAGACTCTTGGATAGCTCGCCGGTACCGAGAATCGCGGCTTTTTTAGGGATCTTATTCGTCTCGTCAATTTTTCTCTCCTGCCGCCTCTTTGTTCGAGGCGAGGTCGGCAGTCTGAAGCGGCGGATCGAAAACCAAGTGCTCTTTGGGGTCACTGCCACGGCTTTTCTCGGCTTTGTCTTTTGCGCCGAATCCAGCACAACGTTCGCCTCAGTATGGGGCACGTGGACTAACGACTTACCTGCATCCCAAGCCGGACAGGGCCTAATTTATGGCATCTCACCCAATGGCAAATATCTATCTGTCCTCGAGGCGCTGAAGAGTAGGCCCTTTATCCGCCGAATGACCATAATCGATACAGGGTCTGGCCATGTTTTAGGCCGGCATATCTACGCGGGGCTCAGTCTATTCTTTTGGTCCAGCCATGGAGATGTTCTCAACCTGGTAACCCTTAACAACTCTCCTCTCGATCGCTGGGGGTACCTGATCCCTGGAACCGCAGATTGGCTCCGCCTTTCGCCGCAAGCGCGGGAGATTTCGAAGCATCGCTTCAGGGAAATGGCGGAAGTAAAAACCCTTGAGGACGGCCGCGCTATCGCTGTCTTTCGGCAAGCCAGCCAGGGACGCGTTCTCCTGCTGGACGGCGCCACTGGTCTTGCCTCAGAGAGGATACGAGCTCCGCTCGATGGCGGCATCTGGTTGCAAGGTAACGGACAGGCAGTATTGGTATACTTCGAGAACGTCTTGGTTCCGCGAAAGGCTTGGATCGTGGATTCCCAAGCCCACGAAGTTCGCATTTCCCGATCTGCCTCATCCTCACTTCTTTACTATATCTTATTTGGAGAGGCTTTCGAACCTGGCGCTCCAGCGAAGGAGGCGCTGCGCCGAAACTTCGGTTCTCCCTTAACCTTGGAAGGAACGGCGATTGAAGGAGATCTCCTCATGCCTCCTCCCTTCCAACTCTGGACGCCAACCGCTGGTTACGATGCGAACAGTGTGTACTTTCTAGCAGAGAGCACCTCTGGCGTACGTGCCCTCTGGGTTCGGCCGACCACACTAGAAGGTCGGTGGGAAAAGCTGCGGAGCGTGCCTCCAATTCGCGTGGCGGGGAGTTTGTCTTATTCTATCGATTTTCGCTCGGGGATCGGCGTGTTCCTGTCTGAAGAGGGTGCAGGAAGATTCTTCGTCTATGACCCTAAAATTGGCATCATTCCTAAAGAACCGAATTGTGCTCAAGCCAGTAAATCATTTCTCGGTGCCCGTCGAACGTCAGGACTCAACGGCCTCTTGATCGGATTGACCTGCATGGATAGTTCTGCGCCTTCCCATGGGGAAACTCATTATTTTCAGTATGTACCTGGTTCGAAGGAGATCCGTTTCATCACAACGGTTCCGACTCGGCCCCTCTTTTCCCATCTCTATTTCGATGAGAAGGGGAAGGATGTATGGACGACTTTCGAAGGCACTGTCTGGAGCTCGATCCCTGGAAAGCGGAATCTCCGGCTCTGGCCGCTCCAAACGCATTAGGAGCCTCTTAGAGGGTGTTTGGAAAGTCAGCCCCGCAGGGGCGCAGGCATAAAGCCTGGGGTTTTAACCCCAGGAACCGAGCCGCGCCCCACCATCGCAAGCCCCGAAGGGGCGTAGGCGGCCGGGACCGGGCAGTCTGCCTGCGCCCCTTCGGGGCTCTTGGAGGAGTCTCGCTCCGACCTGGGGTTAAAACCCACATGATTACACACAAATAGTTCTGTACAAGTGGTGCAAAATCTGGTTTCCTGGTCCCGTAGATGCAGAACCTACGGACTGAGGAGGCCAGTATGGCGCCTGCGGAAGGAGAGCCGGAGTCGGAGGACTGGGTAAGGACCGAGACGTCGTCGGCTGACTTGGGGGACGAACGCCTCAACCGGCGGTTAGAGTTGGTTCTCCGCCGGCTGGCTGGGCAGCCGGAAAAAAGTATCCCGGCGGCCTCTCGGGGTTGGCGGGAGACGCAAGCAGCGTACCGTTTTTTCGACAATGAGAAGGTCACGCCCGAGAAGGTGCTGTCTCCCCATCGGGAGGCAACGCTGCAGCGCATGCGGCAGCATTCCGTGGTGCTCTGCGTAGAAGACACCAGTGAGTTGGATTTCACCAGCAAGCCTAAAACCGAGGGGCTCGGTCCGCTCAACTACGAGTTGACGCGGGGGATCCACATTCACCCGATGTTGGCCTTGACGCCCGAGGGACTCTGCCTGGGGGTGCTGGAGTTTTGGCGCTGGGTTCGCGACGCCAGCGACCATGGCGGCAAGGATCGTCGAGATCGGCTCTCGCGCCCCTTGGAGCAAAAGGAGAGCCTGCGCTGGGTGGAGGGCTATAAGAAGGTCTGCGCCCTGCAAGAGGAGGTGGGTCCAATCCAGACGGTGTATGTGGCCGACCGGGATTCGGATCTCTTCGAATTGTTCGAGGCCAGCGAGTCGGGCTCGGCGGCTTGGCTGATTCGGTCGGCTCAGGACCGAGTTGTTCAAGGTGGGGGCCTGCTTTGGGAGAGGGTGAGCCAAGCCCCTTGCTTAGGTCAGGTCGAGTTCGATCTGGCCCCCGCTCGAGGCCGTTGCCCACGGCGGGTCGTTCAGAGCTTGCGGGCGGAGCGGGTCCTCTTGCGGCCGCCTTATCGGCCAGACAAGAAGCTGGCGCCGGTGGAGGTGACCGCGATTCTGGCGCGGGAGGAGACTCCCTCTGAGGGTGAGGAGCCGATTGAGTGGCGGCTGTTGAGCAATCTGCCGGTGGAGAGCTTCGCCGACGCCTACGAAAAAATCCAGTGGTATCTCTGTCGCTGGCAGATCGAGGTGTACTTCCGTATCTTGAAGAGCGGGTGCAAGGTCGAGGATCTGCAGTTACAGCATCGAGAGCGCATCGAGGTGGCCCTCGCCCTCTATCTGATCGTCGCTTGGCGCGTGTTGTACCTGACTCGGCTCGGTCGGACAGTTCCGGACCTGTCTTGCGAGGTGGCTTTTTCCCCCCAAGAGTGGCAAGCGGCCTATCTCGTCAGCAAACGACAGAAACCTCCCTCGGAGCCCCCTCGCCTCCAGGAGATCATCACTCTGATCGCAGGGCTGGGAGGATATCTGGCCCGCAAGGGTGACGGACCCCCAGGCCCCAAAACTCTCTGGATCGGACTCCAGCGCGTCCGGGACTTCGCTCTGGCCCTCGAAGCCCGCGACCACGCCGAGGACTGAGAGATGTGTGTAATCCTATGGGTTGAAACCCCAGGAAACTGAGCCGCCCAACCCTCGTAAGCCCCGAAGGGGCGTAGGCGGCTCGGACCGGGCAATCCGCCTACGCCCCTTCGGGGCTTCAGAGGGAGGGGAGACGCCCACCTGGGGTTGAAACCCCAGGCTTTATGCCTGCGCCCCTGCGGGGCTGACTTCCAAACTCCCTCTCAGCTAATCCGCCTCGGCTTGACTGTTGATCGCAGACTCTTTCCCAACGTTTGCAGAGACCTATGCGAGCAAGTACCATCGCACCGTGCGACAGTTGCAACATGAACCCAAGACCATCGAGGAGGACTTGCAGATGGTGAGGAAACACATATCCCGGACGAGCCTTGCGGGAGCCGTCGTCGTGGCGATCGGCCTCTCCGCCGGGCCGGCGGCTCTTGCCGTAGACCCTTCCTGCCAGCCGCTCATCCATGCGGGGGAGAAGCAAATCTCGACTCCGAATCACGTCTACATGACCACGACCCGCGACGGCAAGGCAAGGACCCGCGAAGTCATCATGGCCGGCGACACGATCTACGTCATGGTCAACGGCAAATGGAACCGTAGCTCCTTGACACCACAAAAGATACAAGAGCTGCAGGCAGAGAACTTGAACCGAGGCAAGTCGATGACCTGCCACTATCTGCGCGACGAGTCCGTCAACGGGGAAGCCGCCGCGGTCTATGGCACGCAGGGCGACTCCGAATTCGGCAAGACGGAATCGACGATCTGGATCTCCAAGAGCAAGAGCCTCCCGCTGCGGACGGAAATGGACATGAGCCTCGGTGGGAAAATGGGCAAGAGCCACATGTCGATCCGCTATGAGTACAGCCAGGTGAAGCCGCCGGCCG
>DASWQX010000466.1:0-4887 GCA_036403495.1 Thermoanaerobaculia bacterium | reverse complement strand
ACGGCGGCGGTGGCGGACGATGCGAACTGCCCTCCGGCGGAGACGTCCCGCCGTCCCCGTGGCCTGCCGAGGGTGTCGTGGACGGGCTGGGAACGTCTCTACGTCCTTCGATCAACGATGAGCGGCCGGCTTCGCAACTTGACCTGACCGCCCCGAGCCGCCAGAGTGGTGGCGTGTTCGTCGTCGCCATTCACTACGTCCCCGGTGCCGGCGAGACCCTCGCCGCGCCGCTCGGGGAGGCGCTCGACAAGACGCCGTACGAGATCAAGTCGCGGCTCTCCGACCCCGAGGGGGGGCCGGCGGTGATCGCCCGCTACGGCGAGATCGAGCCGGCCTGGGCCTGCGCCGGCCGCCTGCGGGCCAACGACCTCTCCCCCATCCTGCTCACCCCCGAGGACGTCGAGACGGACGCGCGCCGTTTCCTGGTCCGCAGCTTCGAGCTCGGGCCCCAGGCGCTCACCGCCACCTCGCGCCGCGGCGAGACGGCCGAGATCGCCTTCCGCGACCTCGAGCTCTTCCTGCGCGGCGTGCGGGTGGACGAGCAGACCGAGCTCAAGACCACCGAGCAGCGGAAGTTCAGCATGGCCCGGGCCCTGGTGACGCAGGGGCTGATGATGACCAAGACGGTGCGCAAGACGGCGAGAGTGACGACCGCGTCGCGGGAGGAGTTCTTCCCCCTCTACGCTGCCGCCCGCCCGCCGCTGGTGTTCCGCGCCGGCGCGCTCGACTACCGTTCTTTCGGCGGCGCCCTCCAGCCCTCGGTGCAGGCCAACTTCACCCAGCTCGTCGAGCGGATGCGCCAGGCCTTCCCCGGCGCCCGCTACAGCGAGCGGCTGCTGAGCACGCAGTCGCGCTCGCGCATCCTCGGCCCCGGGCTGAACGACAACCACCTGGACGTCGCCATTTCCCTGCTCGCCCGCCAGCTCCGGAGCTGAAGAACGATCAGAAGCTGAGGGCGACGGCCATCCCGGGCTGATCCTTCGGCCCCACCAGCGGGACGATGGCGAGCCGGTGGCGCCAGCCGGCGTTGCGGTGGACGACCGACCGGCCGACGGCGCTGCCGATCAGCGCGCCGGCGGTGACGTCGGAGAGGAAGTGGGCCTGGTGGTGGACGCGGGCGAAACCCACCAGCACCGCGGTGCCGTAGGAGATCCCCTTGATCCACTTGGAGTCATATTCGGCCGCGACCACCGACGCCACGGCGAAGGCCTCGGTGGTGTGCCCCGAGGGGAAGGACGAGGAGCCGCTGAACGGCTTGAAGTCGAAGGTCCCGTCGGCCTCGCGGGGGCGGACGCGGCCGGTGGCGAACTTCAGCGCCGGAGTGACGAAGCCGCCGGCGATCAGGCTGGCGATCAGGCCGTCCACCCCCACCGCCTTCGCCCGCTCGTCGTCGCCGACCAAGCCGGCGACATAGAAGGCGCTGAGCACGCCGAAGGCGGCGGCGTTGCCCAGCGGCTCGAAATCCTGGGCGATCTGGTTCGTTACACGGTTGTGGTCGCGCCGCTCGGCGTCGCGCACCGTACCGTCCAGGAGCGCCGCCGCACCGACCGTGGCGACGCCGAGGGAGAAGCGCTCCCACTGCGGAGCCTTCCAGGAGAGCGGCGCCGTCAGCACGTCGCGGACGTCGATCAGCACCAGGCGGGGGAATTTCGGAGCCGCCGGGTCGACGACTGGAGCGGGAGCCGTGCCGGGAGCAGACGCTTCCTGGCCCCAGGTGCCGAGCGGGAGGCAGAGGCCGAAAGCCAGCGCCAGGGCGGCGGCGCGGGACCGAAGGGAAAACCGGGAGTCGTTCATGAGGATCCTCCGTCCCGGGGCTGTTCGGCGGCCACGGGCAAGCCTCAGTCTGCCGTTGTCTTCATGAAGGGAGGATGACGGCGCCCGGCGGCGACCGACCTTTTCATCGATCCCTCATCCGGGCCGCCCTACGATCCTAACGGCGCCGAAGGGAAAGGTATCCCGGAAGGCGCCATCCAGGAAAGGAACACTCCAATGAGCCTCAAGAACCCTCTGATCATCGCTTGCACGGCCGGTTCGCTGATGGTGGCAGGCAGCCTCTTCGCGGCCGGCACGCAGGCCAAGGCCGCCAAGGCCACGACGACGACCACCACCACCCAGACGACGACCACGGCTCCCGTGCGCTCCGACATTCCGGCCGGTCTGGCGAAGGATGCCAAGATCACTCTCGACGCCGCCCGCGCCACGGCCCTCGCCAAGGTGCCGAACGGCACGGTGCGCTCCGAGGAGCTCGAGAAGGAGCACGGCAAGCTGATCTATTCGTTCGACATCGCGGTGCCGGGCAAGACGGGGATCGAGGAGGTCAACGTCAGCGCCGTCACCGGCAAGGTGATCAACAAGCATCACGAGAGCGCCAAGGACGAGAAGAAGGAGGCCGCGAAGGAGCACAAGCCTTCGGCCCGCTGAGCCTCGGCAACGGACCCCGGCCCGGCCGGCGACGGCGGGCCGGGGCTCGTCTCGTCCTGGACGAGCCCTTTTCCGGAACCCTCGCGACAGACTATTCTTGGGCTCGACCACCGTGAAAATCCTATCTCCCGTACTCATTCTGACCGCCCTCCTCACCGCCGCCACAGCCTCGCTCGGTCAGGCGGCCCCCACTCCCCCGGCTCCGGTGGCTCCCGCGCCGCTGCCCCTCGACGAAGCGCTGGCGACCGCGCTGGGGTCGAGCCCGGCGCTCGCCGCCTCCCGCTTAGGGAGGGAGGAGGCGAAGGCGCGGGGGGACGTGGCGCGCCAGCGTCCGAACCCCGAGCTGCTCCTGGAAGAGGCCAGGGACTATCCGCGCGATGCCGCGACGGTCTCGGTGCCGATCGAGCGCGGCGCAAAGCGGCGGGCGCGGATCGGCCTCGCGGACGCCCAGGGGCGGAGCAGCGAGGCGGAGACCGCGCGCCTCCTCGCCACCACCCGCAACCAGGTGCGCCGCGCCTACTTCGCCCTCGCGGCGGCGCAGCGGCGGGCGGCGGAGACGGCGGAGATCCAGCACCTCGCCGAGCGCGCCCGCGACGCCGCCCGCGCCCGCTTCGAGGCCGGTGACGTGCCCCGCCTGGACACTCTCCAGGCCGAGCTGGCGGCGGCGCAGGCGGCGGGCGAGGCGGACAAGGCCGCGGGCCTGCTGGCCGGCGCCCGCGCCGATCTCAACGCCCTGCTCGGCCGGCCGCTCGGCAACCCGCTCGCCGTGGCCGCCGGGCTCGACGCCGGCCAGGTGCCCCCGCCGCAGGAAGCGGTGCGGCTGGCGCAGGGCTCCAGCTCCGAGCTGGCGGCGCTCGACGCCGGGATCGTCCAGCAGAAGGCGCAGGCGGAGCTGGCGCGGGCCGAGCTCGCGCACGACGTGACCGCCGGCGCCGGGGTCACCCACTACTCCCCGCCCGACTTCCAGTGGGGGTGGCGGGCCTCGCTCACCGTGCCGCTGCCGCTCTTCAACAACGGCCGCGCCCAGGTCCGGCTGGAGGAGGCGACGCTGGCGCGCCTCCAAGCCGAGCGCGACGCCGCGGCGGCGCGCATCCGCGGCGAGGTGTTCTCGGCCGCCGCCCAGGCGGAGACCCAGCGGCGGGCCTTCCTCCGCTTCCGCGACGAGATCCTCCCCCGCGCCGCCGAGGTGGAGGCGATGGCGGAGGACTCCTACCGCTCGGGCCAGACCGGCCTCGTCGCCCTCCTCCAGAGCCTGCAATCCGTGCACGACCTGCGCCTCCAGGCGGTGGCCGCGGGAACCGACTATCAGAACGCGCTCGCCGACCTCGAGCGGGCGATCGGAGCGCCGCTGCCGTGAGAATCCCGCACTTCCTCGCCTTCCTCGCGGTGGCTCCCCTGGCGATCGCCGGCTGCCACAAGGCCTCCCCCGAGGCCGTGAACACCGTGGAAGCCGTGCCCGTGACGGTCGCGACGGCCCAATCCGGCCCGATCCGGCCCGTGATCGCAGCCACCGGCCAGGTGAAGCCGGCGGCCGGGGCCGAGCTCCTGGTCGTCCCGCCGCAGGACGCCCGCATCGCGGAGATTACCAAGGGGGTCGGGGACCGCGTGCGCCGCGGCGAGCTGCTGGTCCGCTTCGAGATCCCGAGCCTGACGGCGGACGCCGCGGCCAAGCGCTCGGATCTGGCGCGGGCCCAGGCGCAGCTCACAACCGCGCGGGAGAACGTGACCCGCCTCTCCGGGCTGTTCCAGCGTGGCATCGCCGCCCGCAAGGAGCTGGAGGACGCCCAGCGCGACCTCAAGCAGGCGGAGGCGACGGTCGCCGAGGGGCAGAGCACGACGGCGGCCGCCAGCCAGCTCGCCGGGCGCGCGGTGGTGCTCGCGCCCTTCGACGGCGTCATCGTCGGCCGAACGCATCAGACCGGGGATCTCGTCTCTCCAGGAGCCCCGGATCCGCTGCTGCGGGTGATCGATCCCGCCCGCTTGCAGGTCGAGGCCGCGGTGCCCGCGGTCGACCTCGGACGGGTCGCCAACGGCAATCCGGCGCGGGTGCGCGGCGCCGCCTTCCCCGACGAGGCGGCCCACGTCATCGCCCGGCCGCCGTCGGTGGATCCGGCGAGCGGCACCGCCCTGGTGCGCTTGGCCTTCGACTCCGCCACGCGCCGGCCGGTGGGCTTGGCGGCGGAGGTCGAGATCTACGGCGAGGAGCACCGCGCGGCCATCCTCGTGCCCGCCGACGCCCTGGTGGCCGAGGGGACCGCGAGCTATCTGTTCACCGTCGACGCGCAGAAGAAGGCCCACCGCCACGAGGTCCAGGTGGGCGTGGTGGCCGGCGGCCAAGCTGAGATCCTCTCCGGCGTCGCGGCCGGCGACAGGGTGGTGATCCGCGGCCAGACGGCCCTGCCGGACGGCGCCAGAGTGGAGATCGCCGAGCCCGCCGAGCCGGCCGCCCCGGGGCCGAAGGAATGA
>DASWQX010000465.1:0-2297 GCA_036403495.1 Thermoanaerobaculia bacterium | reverse complement strand
GCGTGCACCGCGGCCAGGACCTTGTCGTCGTACAGCTCCTTGAGCGGCGCCAGAGACGGATGGAGGCCGAAGAAGCCGTCGAGATTCACCGCGGTGCCGGCGGCCGACGAGGGCTCCTTGATCCCCAGCGTCGGACGGTTCGGGAGGTAACCGGCGTCGCCGAAGGGGACCACGATGTTGAGGCCGTCGGCGGCGCCGCGCAGGAAGACGGCGATCAGCACGTCCCGCTGCGGCGAGGGGGTGGCGGAGAAGGCGAGCCGGGGGAACCAGGCGGGGAGGGTGAGGCCGCCGAGCCCGCCGAGGCCGGCCTTGCGGAGGAAGCTGCGTCGGGTGAAGGGTGTCATGTCCGGGGCTCCTTTCTCATCGCCACTGGAAGTAGGGGGAGTCGAGGATGAGGGCGACCAGGCCGGGGAGCTTCGCCTGCGCCTGGGCGGCGGTCAGGCGGGTCTGCGGCGACTTGCCGGCGGCTGCGTAGGTGGCGATTTTCGTGCGGTCCGCGGGGTCGAGCGAACGGGAGAGCAGGCGCGCCGTCAGGTGATCGGTCAGATCGCCGGCCATGGGCTGCGGCCAGCCGGGGGTGCCCGCGGCGAGCGCGCCGAGGTCGGTCTTCAAGTCGGTCAGATGGTTGCCGCCGAGCGCCAGGCCGAGGTTCCAGCCGGTGAGCAGGCCGTTGGTGTTGGCCCAGGCGCCCGCGGCGTCGGGATAGCCGTTCGGCGGATGCCAGTCGAAGGGGAGCTGCCCCATGTTGCGGAGCACGTTGAGCAGCGGCTTGTTGGACGCGGGCCCGAGCTGCGACGCCAGGGTGCGGACGGCGGAGGCCAGCAGCTCCAGCGGACGCTTGAACTTCTGGTCCGCGGCGGCGCGGAATTCGGGCGAGAGCAGGAGCGTGCGCATCGTCTCCCGGATGTCGCCGCCGGTGGCGGTGAAGGTCCGGGCGACGGCGGCCACCACGGAGGCGGGCGGCGCGTCGGAGACGAAGCGGACGCAGAGCTGGGTGGCGATCTTGGTCGCCGTGGCGGGGTGGGCGGCGAGGATGTCGAGCACCCGCTCGCCATGGTCGACCCCGAGGCCCGCCGGCAGCACGTGGCCGAGCACGGTCCTGGGGCCGTCGTCGTGGTCCGCGGCGCGGAAGTAGAACTCGCCGGTCCGCCCCCCCTTGCGTCCGCCGATCGTCCAGCCGGTGAAGCAGCGGGCCACCTGCTCAACGTCGTCCTGGGTGTAGCCGGCGTCGACGCCGAGGGTGTGGAGCTCCATCACCTCGCGGCCGTAGTTCTCGTTCGGCCCGGTCTTGGTGTTGGTGGCGTTGTTCAGGTAGTCGAGCATCGCCGGGCTCTTCGCCGAGGCCCCCAGCAGGTCGCGGAAGCGGCCGAAGGCGTGCTTGCGGATCACCTCCCGGTCGTCCACCGTCTTGTA
The DNA here is from genome assembly GCA_036403495.1 of Thermoanaerobaculia bacterium. Classification (GTDB taxonomy): domain Bacteria; phylum Acidobacteriota; class Thermoanaerobaculia; order Multivoradales; family UBA5704; genus DATARR01. The sequence goes on along the minus strand of DASWQX010000465.1, from coordinate 884 downwards.
CCAGGCGACCTTGTTGTCGAGGTGGTAGACGTTGAAGTGGTTGCTCCAGAAGTCGACCATCATCTCGAAGAGCTGGCGGCGGGAGGCGATGGCGCGCAGCAGGGTGGCGCTCTTGAGATCGAGCACCACCGGGGGCTTGTCGAGCGTCAGGAGCTGGGCGTTGCTCTTGGTCAGCGTCGGGAAGAGCTGCCGCAGGCTCGCCTCCAGCTCGGAGTCGTCGATCGCCTCCGGCTGGAGCTGCTCGGCGATGAACCCCGCATAGCCGAGGGCGCGGGCGTGCGCCAGCTCGTCCGGCGTGCGGCCGAAGGTGATCCGGTTGACCAGGTGGACGATCGGAGCCGGGGCGGGCAGGGAGCTGGGGCCCGCCGCCTTCCAGGGGGTCGGGGGCGGCGAGGCCGCCGCGAGCAGGGGTTGGAGCCCGGCGCCGGGCAGGCCGGCGAGGGCCGCGCCCGCCGTCGCGGTACACAGCAGGGATCGGCGGGTCAGAGTCGCGCCATCCAAAGTTGTTCCTCCTCTCCAAGAGATGCGTTCTGGCGTATAAACAAATGAGTCGGAGGTTTCCTGCGGCCGCCCCTTACTCCTTTTTTCGCTTCAGCGGAAGCCTTGCACCCGTTCACCGCTCGCGGGACAATGAGGCGGTCCGCCAATCCCAGCCCCCATGATCGACGTCCTCCCTCAGCAGCAGCAGAAGGCGCTCCCGCATAGCGAGGAGTCCGAGCGTGCGGTGCTTGGCGGCGTGCTGCTCGACCCCTCGGTGCTGCCGACCATCTCCGGCCGGCTGCGGGCGGAGGACTTCTACTCCGAGCGCCACCAGATCCTCTACCAAGCCATGTTGGACCTGCGGGAGGAGCAGGTGGAGACCGACCTGCGCACCCTCCAGGCCC
>DASWQX010000464.1:0-5395 GCA_036403495.1 Thermoanaerobaculia bacterium | reverse complement strand
CCCGCGGGCTGGACCTTGTTGTTGACCTGGACGGCGGCGCCGTTGCGGAGCTTGAACACGCCCGAGGTGACGATCTCCTCGCCCGGCTTGAGGCCGGAGAGGACCGCCACCTGGTCGCCGCGCGAGCCGCCCAGCTTCACGAACTGCTGGCGCACGCCGCGGAAGGTCTTGCCGTCCGGCCCGGTGATGTCCTCGACGACGAAGACCGAGTCGCCATAGGGAGCATAGGCGATCGCCGAGGCCGGCAGCACCAGGCCGGTCTGGCTCGCTCCGAGGACGATCCGCGGCTCGACGTACATGCCCGGGTGCAGGCGGTTGTCGGTGTTGGCGAAGGTGGCGCGCACCTGGATGTTGCGGGTGGCCGGATCGACGACGGAATCGACGGCGGTGATCTTCCCCTGCGTCTCGCGGCCGTCGGCGGTCAACTGCACGGCGGTGCCGGGGCGCAGGTTCGTCACCTGCTGCTGCGGCAGGGAAAAGTCGACGTAGATCGGCTGCAGGGTCTGGAGCGAGACGATGGGCGCGCCGGAGGCCAGATATTGCCCGAGGTTGACTTGGCGGATGCCCAGGACCCCCGAGAAGGGCGCCCGGATGGTCTTGCGCGCGATGGTGGCGCGGATCTCGCCCACCTTGGCGTCGTCCTGCGTGGTTTCGGCGGCGGCCTTGTCGTAGTCGGCCAGCGCGATGATGCCGCTCTCCTTCAGCCCCTTCATGCGGTCGAGGTTGATCTTCGAGAGGTTGCGCGCCGACTCGGCGGCGGCCAACTGGGCCTCCTCCTGCCGGGTGTCGAGATGGACCAGCACGTCACCCGCCCGCACCGCACGCCCCGAATCGAAGAAGATCTTCTCGACGATGCCGGGCTGGTCCGCGCTGACGTTGACCCCCTGGACGGCGGTCGCCGTGCCGATCGCCTTCACCGTCGCCGACCACGCCTCCGGCCGCGCGACGGTGGTGGTCACGGCTTCCGGAGGGGGCTTGAATGCGGCGCCCTTCGCCATGGCGCCCTTCACCTGGTGGACCTTGAAAGCGGCGAGCGCCCCGACGGCGGCGGCGACGACGACGAGCATCAGAATCATTCGCTTGATCATGAGAACGAGACTCTCCCTTTCACCGACTCCAGGGGATACGGATTTCCGGGGCGGAAGTTCAGCGGTGCCGCACGATTGTCACCTGGGCGGCCCGGGCGCCCGCGCCGCCGCCAGCCGCGAGGCGATGCCATAGGCGAGGCGGCTTTCGAACTGCGGACTGGACTCGGGATCGTCCTGCGTCCAGCCGGGCAGGACCGTCATCACCGCCGGGATCCAGCCGACCCCGATCCAGCCGTCGATCTCGCAGGGGACGTGGATCACCTCGCCCGAGCGCGTGTCGCGGAGGGAGAAGGGGAAGCCGAGCTCCATTCTTCCGAACTGCGGGACGACCCCCAGAGTGAGGATCGGCAGGATGGGCAGCCAGCCGCCGCGATGATAGCCGCAGCGCCCTTCGAGGGCGGCCACGTAGTCGGCCGGCGGCGCCGTCGAAGGCGCGGCCGGATCGAGTCGCACCACCTGGGTGAACAGATCGGTGCGCGTCAGCATCCGCTCGAACAGCGCCGTGCTCGGCTTCTCCGGCCCCGGATCGACCGCCACGCTGCCCAGCCGCCCCACGGAGCGGACGTGCGCCTGCTCGGCCGGCGACAGGCGCGGCGGCGGCAGCATGGAGCCGCAGCCGGAGAGCAGGGCGGCGGCGGCCATGAGAGCGGAGAGGGCGAGCGCTGTCCTTTGCATGCTTCTATTCTATCAAGACGCCGGGCTCTCGGCGGGTGCGAGCTTGTCGATCTCCGCGAGGTCGGCGTGGGTGAGGTGCCAGCCGGTGGCGTGGACGTTGGCGTGGACCTGCTCGGGGCTGGTGGCGCCGGCGATCACCGAGGCGACCTGGGGGTGGCTCAGCAGCCAGGAGAAGGCGAGCTCGAGCAGGGAGTGGCCGCGGAAGGCCGCGAAGCCGATCAGCTCCTCGGCGATCCCGAGGTTGCGGTCGTTGAGGAAGCGGGCGTTCCCCTTCGCCAAGCGGGTGTTCTCAGGCAGCGGCTGGCCGAGCCGGTATTTGCCGGTGAGCATGCCGCCGGCGAGCGGAAAGAACGGCAGGAAGGCCATCCCCTGGCGCTCGCACTCGGCGAGGACGCCGCGCTCGGGGTCGCGGTGTAGCAGGCTGAACTCGTTCTGGACGCTGACGAACCTCGCTCCGGTCCCCGCGGCGGCCTCGGCCTCGCGGAGCTGCTCGACGGAGAAGTTCGAGCAGCCGATCTCGCGCACCTTGCCGGCCCGCACCAGCTCGTCGAGCGCGCCGAGGGTGTCGGCGATCGGCGTCTCCGGATCGGGCTGATGGAGCTGATAGAGGTCGATGTGGTCGGTGCGCAGCCGGCGCAGGCTGTCCTCGCACGCCTGCCGCGCGTAGTCGGGCTTGGCGCCCTTGCGGCGGTCGTCCACCTTCATGCCGAACTTGGTGGCGAGCACCACCCTGTCCCGCCGACCCTGGAGCGCGCGCCCCAGGTACTCCTCGCTCTGGAGCGGTCCGTAGATGTCCGCGGTGTCGAGGAAATTGATGCCGGCCTCCAGGGCGGCGTCGACCACGGCGACGGTGTGGTCGTAGTCGAGGCGCCAGCCGAAGTTGTTGCAGCCGAGGCCGGTGGTGGAGACGTTGAGCGTGCCGATCTTGCGGTATTCCATGGGGGTATCTCCTGAAAAAACTTCGGACGATGCGGCCTTTCGGGATGTCCGTGGCCTGCGACCTCATCCCCTATCCCCTTCTCCTGAAGGAGAAGGGGGACGACTGCGATGCGGCCCCCGTCAGGCCCTCCCTCTCCTTCAGGAGAGGGACCGAGGGTGAGGTCGCAGCCGCGAACGCCCCCGATCCAATCGGGTTCCTACTCCCTCTTAGTCTTCGACAACACTTCCGACCCCGCGTTGAACGTCAGGCTCTTTGGCCTTTCGGCAAAGGCCAGCGGGAAGCTCTGATCGGCCTGATCCACCATCACCCGGCGGCGCTCGGTGCGGCCGTCCGCGTATTCGACCGCGACCGGCACGGACATCTTGAAGCCCGCCGGGACGTCGCCCTGATGGACTTTGAGAGTCGCCACGTACTTTCTATCAGGATTCGGCGAAGAGGCCACTTCGTAGCTCCAGCGATAGGCGGGAATGCTCATGCCGTTCACCCACTCGTCGAAGAACCAGGACCAGTCGCCGGGGACGTGGCGGGCGAGGACGGCTTCGAAATCGCCGGTGGAGGCCGCCTGGCCGCGGTAGGTGTGGAGGAAGTCGCGCAGGACGTCGAGGAAGGCCTGATCGCTTCCCGTCTGGTCGCGCAGCAGGCCGCGCAGCATATGGAGCACCAGGGCGCCCTTGCCGTAGACCTGCGAGCCGTAGGCGGTCGGCACCTCGCCGGTATCGGCGCGCCAGCCGTGGCCGATGGGGCCGGTGCGGTCGCCGTGCAGGAGGTTCGCCTTGTTGACGTTCATGCGGGTGAATTTGCTGAAGCCGGATTTGATCGATCCGTTCTGCTCGTCGTTGTAGGCGTGGATGATCTCGTCCATGAAGCGCGGTCCGTCCTTCATCGTCGCCTCGACGAACATCATCCCCGAGTACTCGGCGAAGGCCTCGCCCAGCCAGGCGTCGCGGTAAGTGGCCGAGCCCACCACCACGCCCCAGAACTGGTGCGCCGCCTCGTGGGCGCGGAAGAGCTCGCCGATCCCCGGTCCGAGCAGGTCGAAGCTCTTGTGGGACAGTTGGATGAAGCCGTCGAACGCCTGGCCGTGGCCGGCGTTGATGCTGGAGACGTAGATCGGCTCGTCCGGCAGCCTGGCGTCGAAAAGGTTTTGATAGAAGGCGAGGCTGTCGATCACGTCCTGCCCCACCTCGCGAAAGCGGCCGCCGCCGGCCAGCGGCACCTTGGAACCGAAACAGATGACGTCCGGCACGCCCTCGTGAGTCACCCGCTCCTCGTGGAGATAATCGGCGTAGGTGAAGGTGAGCATCTTGATCGGATGATCGACAATCCAGACGGTGGTCGAGGCGTTGCCATCCTCCCGACTTCCACTCTCGTCCTTCCGTCCGTTGGCGCGCACCTCGAACTTCTTGCGCGTCTTCAGCTCCAGGCGGGCGGTGTGCTCGTCGCGCAGCACGGTCTCGTCGCCTTCCGTGCTCGGATACCAGTCACGGCCGGGAGCGAAGTTGAGGACGTCCAGCTCGTACTCGAGATCGATCCGCCGCTCGGCGCCCTTGACGAGGGGGGAATCGAGCAGCACGACTAGCGAGGCGTCGTAGAGCCGGCCGTCGAGGTTGGCGCGGCGGTCGCCGATGTGGTCGCGCAGGAAGGGGACGGGCTTCCCTCCCTCGGTGACCGCCGTCACCTTGGCGAAGTTATGCAGGTAGAGGTGCACGGCCCGCGCGCCGTCGCGCTTCGGCAGGAAGCGGACGCCGACCTTGAACTTGCCCTTCATCCAGTCCTTGTCGCGGCCGGACTCGGTGAGGTCGGCGGCGATGTCGAAGTGCTCGACGTCGACGGCCGGGTTCCAGCGGCTCGTCGGGCGCCCGCGGTCGTCGCGCTCGGCTGGACGGTCGAGGCTCACCCAGACCTCGACGGCGGGGTGCGTGGTGTTGAACGCCTCCAGCCGGACCTCCTCGATGCGCTGGGCGTCGTAGTCGAAGGCGAGCCAGCCGAAGTCGTCGGTCTTCATGTCGGCGCGGACGTAGCGGTCGCCGGGGGTGGCGAGCGCCTCGACGACGCGGGAGTCGGCATCGAAGATTCGCTGGGTCAACCACTGCTCGTGGCGCTCGCGGGCGAGCTTGTTGACCGCAGTGACTGCGGCGGGGCCGGCGGCTGAACCCGTGGCGGGATCGATCGGCAGGTCGCCAGGGGCGCCGCCGGTCCGCAGGACGAGAGCGCTGAAGCTTTCGTCGACCGCGGCGAGGTCGGGCCGCTTGGCGAACCGCCGGAGCTGAACGAGCTCGGCGGCGTCCGGCACGGCAATCTGAAAGCGCCCCTTCCCCTCGAACACCAGCCCCGTGACCACACCACCGGAGGTCGGCTCCTCGAGCCAGAACTTCCCAGACTCGAAGCGCCACGTCGCCCCCTCGACCGTCCAGGTCAAGCCGCCGGCCGGCACCGCGACGGCATCGGTGCGGAAGCGCCAGTGCTGGAGGCGGTCATAGTCGTCGCGCAACGATTGGGCGGTCTGGGCGGCGGCGGGGAGGGCCAGGGCGAGGAGGAGGAGCGGGAGCGGGAGGAAGGCGCGTGGGAGGTGCATCGGGTGGAGTGTAGCGCCCGACAACCGCTGATTCCTATTCCAACCGCTTCCGCCGCCGCGGGGTGTGAACAGCCGGGGACATAGGTTACAGGTTAGACCGGGGACATAGGTAACAGT
>DASWQX010000463.1:0-2182 GCA_036403495.1 Thermoanaerobaculia bacterium | reverse complement strand
CAGTCGATGTTCCAGAGCCCGCTGGGCGCGCTCCAGGCCAAGATGACCGCCGACGGCACGATGTCCGTCGATCTCGGCACCTCGTTCCTGAACATCTCCGTCGCCCAGGTAGGCCCGGACGGCGTGATCCACCAGGTCTGCGTGGACAACGCCGCCGACGCCAGCGCTCTCGTCAACGCCGCTCCGGTCTTTGAGGACAAGTAAGCCAATGCGAAAGACTACCCGCGCTCTCGGCCTCCTCGTCCTCGCCGCCCTGCTCCTCAGCGGCGTTCCGGCATTCGCCGCCGCCCACATCGTGATCGTCAACAACAACGCGGCGGGGGTCGGATTCAACGACCCGACGCCGGCCGTCCCGGTTGGCGGCAACCCCGGCACGACCGTCGGCCAGCAGCGGCTGATCGCCTTCCAGTACGCCGCGGACACCTGGGGCTCGATCCTCGACAGCCCGGTGACGATCTACATCCAGTCCGCCTTCAGCCCGCTGGCCTGCACGGCCACCGGCGCCACGCTCGGCTCGGCCGGCGCCATCCAGGTGTTCGGCAACTTCCCGAACGCCGAGGTGCAGAACACCTGGTACCACGTCGCGCTCGCCAACAAGCTGGCCGGCTTCGACCTCGCCCCGGGCCCCAACGGCACCTCGGCGGACGACATCGTCGCCCTGTTCAACAGTGAGCTCGGCAAGCCCAACTGCCTCACCGGCGTCGGCTGGTATTACGGCCTCGACGACAACCACGGCGCCAACATCGACCTGGTGACGGTGCTGCTCCACGAGTTCGGCCACGGCCTCGGCTTCTCCGGCTTCTTCAACAAGTCGACCGGCGCGCAGCTCGCCGGCTTCCCGGACATCTACGGCCAGTACACCCGCGACACCACGATCAACAAGCAGTGGCCGGCGATGACCGACACCGAGCGCGCCACCTCGGTCCTCGACACCAACCACGTGATCTGGACCGGCCTCAACGTCACCGCCGCCGCGCCGCACGTGCTGCAGCCCGGCACGCCGCTGGTCACCGTCCTGGCGCCGGCCGCGCTGGGCGCCCTCCGCGTCGGCACCGCCACCTTCGGCCCCGCGCTCGCCTCGCCGGGCGTCACCGGCGACGTCGCCCTCGCCATCGACCCCGCCGACGGCGCGGGCCCCTCGACGACGGACGGCTGCTCCGCCATCACCACCAACCTCACCGGCAAGATCGCCCTCCTCGACCGCGGCACCTGCGGCTTTGTGGTCAAGGCGAAGAATGCCCAGAACGCCGGCGCCATCGGCGTGCTGATCGCCGACAACGTGGCCGGCAGCCCGCCGGCCGGCATGTCCGGCGTCGATCCCACGGTCACCATCCCGTCGGTCCGCATCAGCCTGGCCAACGGCAACGCCCTCAAGTCGGCGCTCGGCAGCGGCACGGTCCGCGTCAACCTCGGCGTCAACCTCGCCGTCCTCGCCGGCGCCGATCCGAGCGGCCACCTGCTGCTCAACGCCCCGGTCCCGCTGGTCTCGGGCTCCTCGTACTCGCACTGGGATCCGGTCGCCTTCCCGAACCTGCTGATGGAGCCGGCGATCAACTCCGACCTCACCCACAGCGTCGACCTCACCCGCCAGGAGATGACCGACATCGGCTGGTTCTCCGACGGCGACGGCGTGCCGGACGGCGTCGACCAGTGCCTGGGCTCGTCGCGCGATGCCACCGTCATCATCGACGGCTGCAACTCGGGCGTGGCCAACACGACGTTCCCGACCGGCTGCCGGATCTCCGACCAGATCAACGACTGCGCGGTCGGCGCCGGCAACCATGGCGGCTTCGTGAGCTGCGTCGCCCATCTCACCAACGACCTCAAGAAGAGCGGCGTCATTTCGGGCAGCGACAAGGGCGCCATCCAGAGCTGCGCCGGGCAGGCGAGAATCCCGTAACCCGCCTCACCCCCGGCACTCCTGGATTTCCAGGGCCGGCGCGCGAGCGCCGGCCCTTTCCTTTCCAGGACATGGCAGCGGTAGTAAGATCAAGAAGACAGCAACAACGCGGAGGTCTTCCGCGGAGAAGCAGAAGGAGAAGCGAATGATGAACAAAACGTTTGGAGCCGGCGTCCGAGTCGCCGCGCTCGGACTCGCCGCGGCGGCCCTGACCGTCGCGAGCCCGGCGTTCGCCGGAGAGAGCCCGGCGAAGGCTCCGCAGTCGGTGGTGACCGCCCCCTC
>DASWQX010000462.1:0-2141 GCA_036403495.1 Thermoanaerobaculia bacterium | reverse complement strand
ATGCTCCGTTCGCGAGCACGAGCGCCGATGTTCGCGAGCAGCTACAGATAGGGTGAGCGAACTTCATCCGTATGTCTCCACGGCGGTCTGGGCAGCGAAGGAGTGAGGCAGCGATGCGGTTTGCCAGGAACCCTGGGAAATGGCTGTGGCGGCGCTTGCGCCTCGGCAGCTGGTTCGCACGCCGGAAGGCCGAGGGACGTACCGAGACCGCGGCAGAGGCCGGCGGCGACCGGACCGAGCGCTGTACCGATCGTGGTGATCGCCGCGAGAAGGCCGCCTCTTCGCAACAGCGCGGGAAGGGACGCGGCGGCTCTCGTCGCCACCGCAAGAAGCGGCACTGACACCATCTGAGCACGACGGGGGCGGCGCAGGCCCGCCCCATTCACAGTGATCTGCATACGGCGGCGCTCGGCCGAAACCTACAGTAGCGAACTGTCCCATTTATGGGCATAAACGGGCTGTCCCATTTACGAAACTTGGAACAGGTGCCTCTGTCCGTCCAGGAACTATTCGTCGAAGCAGCACCACGTGCGCTTCGTCACGGATCATGGCAGGCTGCCGAGGTGGCGGGCGGGATCGCCCGACCTTCGGGGAGGGAACGCCATGGACGCGGTCGAGGGCCTCATCGCGAAGCTCAGGGCCAACCCGGCCCTGGCCGGCAAACCGTTCGCGGTCGTGTTCAAACTGACCGCGAAGGAAGGGCAGGAGAGGGTGATCCGTCAGACGATGGAGCAAATCCTGGCGCCGACGCGGGCGGAGCCCGGCAACGTCACCTTCGACCTGCACCAGGACGCGGACGACCCGCGGACCTTCTTCCTCTACGAGAGATGGCGCAGCGTGGACGACTTGGCCGACCACCTGCACGCGCCCTACATCCAGGAGGCCTTCAGGGTCTACGCGGTCAGCGCCGCAGGGGAGGGCTCGGCGATGTTCGGCACCTCCCTGCCCGGGGCGTAATCCGCACCCTGAGCCGCTGAGCCGGCCGGCTCCATCGGCAGCGGGCCACGGCTGAGTTCGAGGCGCAAGCGGTCAAGCGTTTCCGGCGTGATGTTGGAACTCTCTGACCCTTGCACAGATTGATCCTGGTCAATCATGAGCACCTTTGGAGATGGTTCATGGCTTCGGGAACGGCGGACAAGGTTAAAGGCGCGGTCAAGGATGCAGCCGGCAACTTGACCGGCGACAAGCGGAGCGAGGCCGAGGGCAAGACCGACAAGGCTAAGGGCGATGTCAAGAACGCGACCAGCAACGTGACGGAGAGCGCCAAGGGCGCTCGGGACAGCCTGAAGAAAGAGTAACCAAGCTTCCTAGAGGTACTTTGCTCTTGGGGTTCCTCGCGAACTCCGGTATTGAGAGCCGCCCTTCGTAGGCGGCTTTCTTTTAAGAGCTCGGGAAGTCCGACACCGGCAAGGCTCGCCTGCGGCTCTGGGATGACGGCAGGGGGATGCCACAGGACCGCAAGGCCGGCACCGGCCTCGCCCTGATCGAGGACTTCGTGCGCCAGATCGGCGGCATGGCCCCTGGGAGGTCGCAGGCGGTACGCGGCTGATGGTCGAGTTCGACCCGTGAACCGCTCGACGAAGCCACCGAGAGCGGCTGGCTGGCAACGGCCTTTGCGGCTCACCAGCAGGGCAGGGCGCTCAGCGGTCGGCGGCCTCGATGGCGATGAGCTGAGCCTGGCTGTAAATTGGATCGGTATCTGGGTTCTTCCGCACTTTCGGTGCAGCTCACGCCCGGGGGGATCAGGGCAAGGCTTTGAGGTGCCTCGCCTTTGCCGATTCATACGCCGCCCCGATCACGAACTGGCAGCAGGCGAGGAGCCGGCCCCGAACTTCCTTCATTTTCAACCGGATCACGGCTCTCGTACGGTTCCGGCTGCACCGAAAGTGCGGGAGAACCCGTTATCGATCTCTCGCGATCCGTACCAGCGTCCGCCTTCTCGCCCCGGCCGGCACGCACCACGTCTCGCCCGGGATCGCGGAAGGAGGACGGCGCCGTGAGCGAGCCGACGACACCGCAGGACCGCCTGCCGGCGGCGGAGGAGGCCTTCGCCGAGCGGCTCGCCCCGCTGATCGGGCTGGTCGAGCGCTGGCGGGCGCGGATCGCGAGCGAGGCCGGGCGCTGGCCGGCGGTGCCGCTCG
>DASWQX010000461.1:0-6260 GCA_036403495.1 Thermoanaerobaculia bacterium | reverse complement strand
GCTGCGCATGGGCGCGCTGCTCGGCGGCGCGACGGCGGGGCTCGCGGAGCAGCTCGCGGAGATCGGGCGCGTCCTCGGCCGCTTCATCCAGGTCAGCGACGACATCACCGATGCCCTCGAGGTGCCGGCGCGAGCCGACTGGCTGCGCCGTTCGAACAGCCTGCCGCTGCTCTTCGCGATGACGGCCGGGCACGCCGAGCGGGAGGAGTTCCTCCACCTGTCGGCGCGGGCCGGCGAGCCGGAGGCGCTGGCGGCGGCGCAGAAGATCCTGTTCCGCAGCGGCGCGGTCAGCTACTGCACGCTCAAGCTGATCGAGATCGCGCGCGAGGCTCGCGAGCTGTTCGCGCGGATCTCGTTGCGGAACCCCGAACCGATCGAGCAGCTCCTGGATGTGCACACCAGGCCGCTCTATCGGTTGCTGGAAATCGTCGGTGTCCAGGACCCCGCGGCACTGGCAATCGCTTAGGAAGGTGCAGGAATAGTTCACCGTGCGCGGGAAGTTATTCGTCGTAGTGGTACTTTGATTGAAAACTCCTCCGGCCCCGGGCCGGAGACACGAGGGACTCGCGAATGCTCACGTTCCGCAGCAATGCGTTGAGCATGAAGTTGACCGCGTGCCGGCCGATCGAGCCGACCGAGCGAATCCCTGCCAACCCCGCCACCCTCCGGATCTTCAGCGGTTCCGCCTCTTGCCGCGGCATCCCGCGGGGCCCGCCGGAGGCGGATCTTCCGTCCCTCAAGACTTTAATTCAAATATCTCCGGGAGGGATCGATCATGTTGATTCAAGAGTTCGTTTTGCGCTTTGCATCGAAGGACGAGGGGAGCACCCTGTTCGAAACCCTGCGCCGCATCAGCCGTGTCGATACTCAGATCCTGAAGGCTTCCGTGACCGGGTGGGTCGAATGGCCGCCCATCGACGATCCCGGCGCCGGCATCGGAATCGCCCGGGCTTGACTGCCCCGCACCGGCCGGCTCGACCGGCACGCCCGTTTCGACCCCGACGTCCGCGGGCCTCACCCTCCGGGTATCCGAGAGGGCCCGCGGACGTTGCGTCCGTCCGGCTGGACCGGAAAAGGCGAACCTGCTATAAACGCCTGGACTTACAGGCCTCACTATGGATACCCGGCACGCTTCCGGTTGGAAGACTCAAGACCTGTTTCTGGTCCTCGTATCCCTTTTCGTCCTGCTCCCCTGCCTGTACTACCCCTACAGAAGCGCCTCCTCGCCGGAGATCGGCTTTACCCTGAGCTCGACGGACTGGAAAGTCGTCACCGCCTATCCCTGCAAGAACGCCCCCGACACCTGCCTCCAGGTCGGAGACCAGGTGCTGTCGGTCCAGGGGATCGATTTTCACCACTTCGTGCGCGATCGCCGTCTATCGATCCCGGACCTGTTCCGTCCTCACGGCGGCGCGCGCATCCGACTGGTCCGGAACGGCCAGCCGCTGAGCCGCGACGTCCGGGTCCACGCCCAGCAGGCCGAGGTCGCCCAGAATCTCTTTTCCGTGCTGGCGCCGCTCATTTTCTGGCTGATGGGAACGGTGGTGATCATCTTCCTGCGGCCGCGGGACGAACGCTGGCTGATCCTGGTCCTGTTCAGCTACGTGACAGCGGTCTGGATCGCCGCCGGGCTCGGACAGCGCACGGCCGGAGCGGCCTTCGTCTTCCACGCCATGATCTGGTTCTTCCTGCCGCTCTCCGTCCATCTCCACACGATCCTGCCCAATGAGCTCTTCGCAAGGTGGGTGCGGCGCGCCTTGCAGGCTTTCCTCTACCTCCTGGCCCTGGTCCTGGCGGTCCTCGACGGGCTCTTCCTGCTGCAGGGGTTCGAATACTCCTTCATCTGGTCGACCCTGCTGGCCGCGATGCTCTCGATCGGGCTTCTCTGCCTCCGCCTCGTCCTGCCGGTCGACCCTGCCACCCGGGTGGCCGTCCGCATCATGCTGTTCGGCGTGGCGCTCGGGCTGGTGCCGTTCCTCCTCTTCCACGGCATCCTTCTGGTCTGGTTCAAGCACATGGCCCTGGCGGGACGGGACCTGCATGTGGTCTATCCCTACATGCTCTTCATCTCGCTGATCTCTATGCCGATCCTGCCGATGAGCTACATCTACGCCATCTACAAGCATCACCTGGGCGCGCTGGAGTTCCGTGCCAACCGCCTGCTGGGCACCTACACCTTCTCGGCGCTGCTGTTCGCGTCCTACACGATGATCTTCTTCGCCCTGAGCGGGCACTGGCAGACTCTCACGGCCGAATTCCTGGCGACCCTCCTTCTCATTTCCCTCGCCTACATGGCGGCAGTGCCGCTCCTGCGCGACCGCTTCCAGGCGCTGGTCGATCGCCACGTCTTCGGTATCAAGCATTCGGCGGACGAGGTGATCGGCATCGTCTCGGCGCGCATCCCGACGGCGTTCGACCGCGAGGTGCTGGGGCGGGTGGTCGCCGAGGAGATCCTGCCGACCCTGCTGATCCGCCAGTCGGCCCTCTACCTGCTCGAGGAGGGGCGCCAGGAGACGCTCTACGAGCAGGCCGTCCCCGCCGGCGCGCCGAAGCCGACGGAGGAGAGGCTGCGGGCGATGCTCGTCCAGAGCCGCCGCTATCTGCCGGCGGGCCCCGGCAACCCCGAGCTCTCCTGGGTCCGCTTGGTGATCCCGCTCGTGCTCCAGGGGAAGACCGTCGGGATCTGGCTGATCGGCCGCCGGGACCCGGACGACTACTTCCCCGCCAGCGACGTCCACCTGCTGTCGACCGTCGCCAACCAGATCGCGCCGATGGCGGAGAACGTCCGCCTCTACGAGAAGGCGCAGCAGGAGATCGCCCAGCGCAAGGCGGCCGAGGAGGAGATCCGGCGCAGCGAGGAGCGCTTCCGCACGCTGTTCGAAGCGACCCTCGAGGGGATCGCCATCGTCCGCAACGGCATCATCCTGGAGGTCAACCACGCTCTGCTGGCGATCTTCGGCTGCGCGCCGGGCGAGATCCTCGGCCGGCGCCTGGCCGATCTCGTCAGCGGCGAGGTGGACCTCCTGGGGGTGCCGCGGGAGAGCATCGCCATCCGCCAGGACGGCTCGACGGTCGACATCGAGATCGCCGGCAAGCGCTACCTCTTCCAGGGCGAGGAGGTCTCGGTGGTGGCCGTCCGCGACATCGCCCAGCGCAAGCGCGACGAGGCCGAGAACAAGACCCTCCAGCGCCAGCTCCTGCACTCACAGAAGATGGAGGCCATCGGCCGGCTCTCGGCCGGCGTGGCCCACGACTTCAACAACTGCCTGCTCGCCATCTTCGGCTACAGCGACCTGCTGCTCGAGCGCTATATCGACGATCCGTTCCTGGCCCGCAACCTGACCGGCCTCAAGGAGGCGGGGCAGCGGGCGGCGGCGCTCACCAAGCAGCTCCTCGCGTTCGCCCGCCGGCAGCCGATGGAGACGCGGGTGATGAACCTCAACGGCGTCGTCTCGGGGCTGGAGAAGATGCTGCAGCGGCTCCTCGGCGAGGACGTGCATCTGTCGTCCGACCTCCATCCCGAGCTCGGCAAGGTCAAGATCGATCCCGGGCAGCTCGAGCAGGTGATCGTCAACCTCGCCGTCAACGCCCGGCACGCGATGCCCTCCGGGGGGCGCCTGCGGCTGCGCACCGAGCCGCTGAAGGTCACCGCGGAGAGCCCCGCGCCCCACGCCGACGTGCCGCCGGGGACCTACGTGCTGCTGAGCGTAACCGACAGCGGGCTCGGCATGGATACCGCCACCCAGGCGCGCGTCTTCGAGCCCTTCTTCAGCACCAAGGGGGAGGGGACCGGACTCGGCCTGTCGACGGCCTACGGCATCGTGCGGCAGAGCGGCGGCCACATCTTCGTCAGCAGCGCCCCCGGGCAGGGCGCCTGCTTCTCGATCTACCTGCCGGTCACCCAGGAGGCCGAAAACGTCCACACCGGCCCCGTGGCCACCCTGTCCGAGCGCGGGTCGGAGACGATCCTGCTCGTCGAGGACGAGGAGGAGGTGCGAGCGGTGCTCCACCAGATCCTGGTCAGCCGCGGTTACCGGGTGCTGCAGGCCGGGTCGGGCGAGGAGGCGCTGGTCATCTCGCGCCTCCACCGCGGCGCCGTCCACCTGCTGCTGACCGACGTCACGATGCCCGAGATGAAGGGACCGGAGCTCGCCCAGCGGCTCCGCTCCGAGCGGCCGTCGACGCCGGTCGTCTTCATGTCGGGCTACAACGACGAGCTGCTCTCGAACGGCGGGCCGGAATCCCCGCTCTGCCTGCAGAAACCGTTCTCGCCGAAGACGCTGGGCGAGACCGTCCGCACCATCCTCGACCAGGCCGCCGGAGAGCTGCGCGCCACCGGTTAGGCGTCCGCTCTGCTTCGGTCCTCTATTTCAACCCTATTTCAACCATAACGGCGCCCTCGCCTCGGCTCTCTTGCCGGGGAGCCGGACCGTCAGCGAGTGCAGGTGATCGTCGGCGGGCGCCTCCGGCTCGGAGACCCAGATCGTCCAGCGGCGCGGCAACTCGGCGAACAGCGGCGCGAGCTGGACGTCGTAGCCGATCACCGCCCCCGCCGTGGTCTCGGCGAGAGCGCGCAGGGGCGCCAGCCGCGGCTCGGTGGAGAGGGAGATCACGCCCGGGTAGATGAGCGCGCTCGGCCGCGGGTTCGACGGCATGACCGGCGGCGGGCCGTTGGTGTGGCTGGTGGTCGCCGCGCTCTGCTGGACGAGGTCGATCTCGCTCTGCGGCGAGACCGGCGTGCCGGGGCTCCCGGGGTGCATTGCCACCGGGATCACCACCCACCGCTGCGCCGCCAGGAGCCGTGCGACGCGGACGTACGCCGCGGCCGGAGTCTCCGGTAAATCCGCGGGTGGAATCGTGGAGCCGGTGAGGACCCCCGTCTGCGCCGCCGACAGGTCGAGGCCGTCGGCGACCAGGAAGAGGATGTGGGGACCCGCCGGATGGTGAGCGGCGAGGAAGGCGACGAGCCTGTCGAGCTGCTGCCGGACCTGGAGGTCGGAGGGGGGCTCCGTCCTCCGAGCCGCCGCGTGATCCCGCTCCAGCCGCGAGCTGTCCGCGAGGGCGGCGAGCTTCTCCCGCAGCGCTCCCGCCTCGGCCGTGGGGGCGAGCACCGTGGCCGGCTCGGGACCGGCGACGGCGACCTCGACGGAGCCCAGCCGGGTCAGGTCCCTGGCGTGATCCGAGAGGGTGACCTGCGAGGAGAACGCGGTGCCCGGGCTCGCCAGCACCCGGTCGACGTAGATGAGGACGGTCCACGGCGCAGCGCCGGCGGCGGAGACGCGCTCGGCCCGCGACACCTCGCGCGGCTGGCCGTCGACGAGGACCTGGAAATCGGCGGGCTGAAGGCGGGCCTTGCCCAGGGAGGCGGGGAGGCTCACCAGGATCTCCCGCTCGCGGATGTCGAGCTGGCCGGAAAACGTCTTGGGCGGCGGCGGCTGCGCTGCAGCGATCGACGCGAGCGGCGCGAGAGCCAGGCCGGCGAGGAGCGCCGCGGAAAGGAAGGAACGAGGGGTGGTGCACCGCGGGATCTGCATGGAGGGTCCTCCTGCGGCGAGTGTAGCAGAGGGAGGAGAGAGCCCCTCCCGGCTCGGCCGGCTATTGCTCGGGATCGACCACGCCACCGTTGCCCGAGCCGCGCGAGTCGGCGGCGGCCTCGACCCGCCCATCCGCCAGCCGGTGGACGGCGTGGATCTTGGCGGTCTCCCGGGAGATCAGGACGGTATGGCCGCGGCGTTCGAGCTCGGCCCGGGTCTCGGGAGAGAGCGTGTCGGGCTCGGCCTCCAGGCGGTCGGGGAGCCACTGGTGATGGATGCGTGGCCGGTCGAGCGCGGCCTGGAGGGGATCGCCGTCCACCAGCAGGTTGAGCAGCACCTCGATCACGTGGGTGGGGATCCGCGAGCCGCCGCGGCCGCCGAGGGCGTAGGCCTCGCGCCTCTTCCAGGCGATCACCGGCGTCATCGACGAGAGCATCCGGTGCCCCGGCGCCACCGCGTTGGCCTCCCCCTGCACCAGCCCGAAGAGATTGGGCCGCCCCGGGGCGGCGGTGAAGTCGTCCATCTCGTCGTTGAGGAAGAACCCCGCTCCCGGCACCCACAGGCCGCAACCGAAGAGCTCGTTGAGGGTGGTGGTGAGGGCCACCAGGTTGCCTTCGCGGTCGACCACCGAGAGGTGGGTGGTGTCGGTGCCGCCGGCGGGCGGCGGCGCCGTGCCGGTCCAGGCCTTCACCGCGGCCGACGGAGTGGCCTTGTGGGGGTCGATCT
>DASWQX010000460.1:0-3341 GCA_036403495.1 Thermoanaerobaculia bacterium | reverse complement strand
TTGTTAGGCTCGCCTCGATGTCGACTCCACGGCCGAGCTCCAGCCTGCCTCGCCACCCCATCGGCGTCGTGGCCCGCCGCACGGGCCTCAAGCCGGACCTGATCCGCGCCTGGGAGCGGCGGTACGGCGCCGTGGCGCCCGGACGCTCGGAGACCCGACGGCGCTTCTATTCGGACGAGGACATCGAGCGTCTCCTGCTGCTCCGCCGGGTGGTGAGCTCCGGCCGCGGCATCAGCCAGGTGGCGGGTCTCTCGAATCCGGAGCTGGAAACGCTGATCGAGGCGGAGCCCGCGCCGGCGGCGTACGCCCAGCCCTCCCCGGCGGCGCCGGAGGAGGTCGACCAGGTGGCCGAGGCGTTCCTCAACCGCTGTATCTCGACGGCGCAACGGCTCGACGTGCGCGAGATGGAGATCGAGCTCGACCGCGCCTCGGTGCTGTTCAGCCGCACTCATCTGATCGAGCGGGTGCTGGTGCCGCTGATGCGGCGCATCGGCGAGCTCTGGCATCAGGGGGCGCTGCGCCCGATCCACGAGCACATGGCCTCGTCGGTGGTGCGCTCGTTCATCGGCGGCATGCATGGCGCCTATCATCCGGAGGTCTCGGCGCCGCACGTGGTGGTCACTACTCCGGCACGCCAGCGCCACGAGCTTGGCGCCCTGCTCGCCGCCGCCACCGCCGCCGGCGAAGGGTGGCAGGTGACCTATCTCGGACCGGACCTGCCGCCCGAGGAGATCGCCGCCGCCGCCCTTCAGAAGGGGGCGCGCGCGGTGGCGCTCAGCATCACCTATCCGCCGGACGACCCGATGCTGATCGACGACCTCCGGCGCCTGCGGCGCCTCCTGGGCCCCCGTACCGCCCTGCTCGTCGGCGGGCGCGCCTGCCCCGCCTACTCGCCGATACTCCAGGAGATCGGTGGCGTGGTAGTCGAGGATCTGGCCGGCCTGCGCGAGGCGCTCCACTCCCTGCGCTCGGTGACCGTACCGGAAATCTAGACAGCTATTCTGGACAGAATCTTGACGAGCGGCCGACCGCTCAATCCCCGAGGAACTCGCCGATCGGAGCGAGCGCCTCGCTGTGCTCGCAGAAGATCTTCAGCACCATCATGATCGGCACCGCGAGTATGGCGCCGGCGATCCCCCACAGCCAACCCCAGAAGACGAGGCCGAGGAAGACCACCACCGGATTGAGGGTAAGGCGCCGGCCGACGACCGTGGGCGTGACCAGGTAGCTCTCCAGGACGTGCAGCCCGAGGAAGGCGCCCGGGGCGATCAGCGCGTGCGGCAGGTCGGGGAAGGTGAGGAGGCCCACCATGGCGAGCACCGAGACCATGGTGAGGGGACCGAGGAAGGGGACGAAGTTGAGGAACGCCGCGACCACCCCCCAGAGCAGCGGATTGGGCAGGCCGAGAGCCGCCATCGCCCCCCACACCGCCAGCCCCAGGCCGACGTTGATCAGCGTGATCGTGATCAGGTAGGTGGAGACCTCGGTCTCGATCTGGCGCGCGATGTCGACCGCCCGCTTCTTGTCCGCCAGGCTCGGCAGCACCTTGATCAGCTTGCGCAGGAACATGTCCCCGGAGGCGAGCAGGAAATAGAGCAGGATGAAGAGGACCAGGGCGCCGAACAGCAGGCCGGTCGCCTGGCTGAACACCCGCGCGCCCAGGCTCTCCTGGGTCGAGACCTGCACCTTCGGTGAGCTGTCCGCGCCACCCCCGACCTTGGTGATCTTCTCGACCTGCTCGGTCGCCTTGCTCATCGTCTGCACCGGCTTCTTCAGGTCCCGGAGCCGACCCTCGATCCTGTGCAGGCTCTGCGGCGCCTGTCCGATCCAGTTGTAAGCGGGGGTTGAGAGCTCGTAGATGCCGAGCCCCAGCAGCCCGAGAATGCCGAAGACCACCAGGATGGCGCTTACCGCCTCCGGGATGTGAATCTTTTTCAACCACCGCACCACGGGGCTGAACAGGAAGTTGAGCAGCAGGGCGAGGACGATGGGCAGAAAGAACTCACGCCCGAAGTAGAGGGTATAGAACGAGGCGAGGATGAACAGGCCGGTCAGGGCCAGGGACCGGATGCCGAACGGCCCTTCGAGCAGGTCGCGGAGCTTCCTGATGTCCGGCCGTGGAGCTTCGTCCTGGTCCTCGGGCTTGTCGTCGCGGTCCTTGCGGCTGGCTTCCGGCATCGTGACCCGATTCTAAGGCCGGAGCTGCTGCGGAGGATCAGGCTCGCCGGACCAGGTTCATGACCAGCGAGATGACGAAGACCGCCAGGAAGAGCACGAAGAGGAGCTTGGCGATCCCGGCCGCGCCTGTGGCTACACCGCCGAATCCGAAGACGGCGGCGACCAGCGCGACGGTCAGAACAATGAGGGCCCACTTCAGCATGGTCGCGTCCTCCGCGTCACAGAAGGCCGGTCCGGCCGGGAGAGAATTGATAAAGGCCAGAGGCACACACGGGAGGGAGTCACTGGATGTCAACGCCTCTGGCCACCTTGGATTCACAGCAAGGCTTGTGCCAACGCGCATCGTTTTGTGGGTCACCGTGGGTCACCGCGCTTCGAGAAGCCGCCGGATGCCGTCCAGGGTGTCGGCCTCGGCGGCCGTCTTGTCGGTGCGCCAGCGGGCGATGCGGGGAAAGCGCACGGCGATCCCCGATTTGTGGCGGGGCGACAGCGCGATCCCCTCGAAGGCGAGCTCGAAGACCTGCACCGGCTCGACGGCGCGCACCGGCCCGAACTTCTGCACGGTGTGGCGGCGGAGCCAGGCGTCGAGAGCGACGATCTCCTCGTCGGAGAGGCCGGAGTAGGCCTTCGCGATCGGCACCAGCTCGCCCTCCGACCAGACGGCGAAGGTGTAGTCGGTCAGCAGGTTCGCCCGCCGGCCGTGCCCGGACTGGGCGTAGACCAGCACGGCGTCGACGGTGAACGGGGTGATCTTCCACTTCCACCAGTCGCCGCGCTTGCGGCCGGTGCGGTAGGGGGATTCGAGCCGCTTCAGCATCAGCCCCTCGACGCCGCGGTCGCGCGCCTCCTCCCGCGCCCGTTCGAGGTCCGCCCAGGCGAGCGCCGGAATGCGCGGCGAGACGAGCAGGAAGGGGCGGCCGGAACCGAGCAGCCCTTCGAGATGCCGCCGCCGCTCGGCCAGCGGCGCCTCCCGGGCGTCGGCCCCGGCGACCTCCAGCGCGTCGTACCCCATGAAGACGGCCGGCGCCTCGGCCAGCACCTTGTCGGTCAGGCGCTTGCGGCCGATGCGGCGCTGGAGGGCGGAGAACGGCAGCGGCCGGCCGTCGCGCCAGGCGAGGATCTCGCCGTCGAGCACGGTGCCGTCGGGGAGCAGCGGCAGGGCC
>DASWQX010000459.1:0-4055 GCA_036403495.1 Thermoanaerobaculia bacterium | reverse complement strand
CTCAACGACGACCACGTCAACTGGAACCCCCTCTGGTCGCCCGACGGGCAGTTCCTCTACTTCGTCTCGGACCGCAGCGGCAGCATGAACCTCTGGCGGGTGCCGATCGAGGAGTCGACGGGCAGGACGCGGGGTGAGCCGCAGCCGATCACCCGCTCGTCGCAGTCCCTCGGGCTGCTCAGCCTCTCGGGGGACGGCCGCCAGATCGTCTACGCCACCGACGAGGAGAAGAAGAACCTGGAGCGGCGGCCGCTCGATCCGGTGTCCCACCGGGTGACGGGCGAGACGACGGCGGTGACGCAAGGGTCGCGGGTGCTCCGCTCGGCCTCGGTCTCGCCCGACGGCAAGTGGGTCGTCTTCGACATCTCCACGCCGCAGGAGGACCTCTACCTGGTCCGCTCGGACGGCACCGGCGAGGTGCGCCAGCTCACCACCGACCCCGCCAAGGACCGCATCCCCCAATGGCTGGCGGACGGCCGGCACATCGTCTTCTATTCCAACCGGGGGAGCAGCACCTATGGGCTGTGGACGATCCGGATGGACGGCAGCGAGCTGCAGCGGCTTCCCTACGACTTCAAGGATGGCCTTTTCAACCCTCTCGCCGCACCGGACGGCCAACGGATGGTGGCGACCCCGCGGGGTCTCAACGCCGCGCTGATCGATCCGTCCCTGCCCCCTCGGGAACGGCTCCAGCTCCTCCCCGCGCCGGCCGAGGGAATGGTCTTCGCGCCAAACTCCTGGTCGTCGGACGGTGTCTACCTCGCGGGTAGCCTCGAGCAGGCGCGGGGCGGTCCCAGCATCACCGGCGTCGTCGTCTACTCCTTCGCCACCAGGCGCTACGAGCGGCTGACCGCCACCGGCAGCATCCCCGTCTGGCTCCACGACGGCCGGACCCTCCTCTACCTCCTGGACGGCAAGGTCTTCGAGTGCGATCTGCGGTCGAAGGGCTCGCGGCTCGTCCTGGCGCCGCCGCCGAACTCCATATTCACCTCGCTCGTCGTGGGGCCGGACGACCGCGAGCTCTACGCCGTGCGCGCCACCGAGGAGGGAGACATCTGGATGCTCACCCTGCCGGCCGACGAACGCTGATCGTGACCTCTATACACATCTGGTAGACTTGGGGAAACCGTTCAGAGAGAACCGTTCCCGCCCGGCCTCACGGCTGGGGCGGCTGAGACGGGGCGTTCAGCCCCAGGAGGGATTCGAATGAGCTTCAAGTCCATGGATCTGATGATCGACGTCCTGCCCACCGGAAAATTCACCGCACTGCTCCAGCCCGCCGGCCTCGGCCTGTGCACCATCGGCACCGCCACCACCGGCGGCGACGACGAAGAGGACGGCGACGACAAGAAGGACGACGATCTCGCGTGCACGCAGGCGACTGCCAACACGGGGCCCACGTCCGTGTCCCGGCAGGGGCTGAACCTCGCGGCCCTGCAACGGCAACTCCGTGAGGCGCTCGCCTCCTGACGCCCGGGCGTCACTCCACGATCGCGTCCACCTCGATCTCGACCAGCAGCTCGGGCGCGATCAGGCGGCTGATCTCGACCATCGTGCTGGCCGGCCGGACGTCGCGGAAGAACTCGCCGTGCGCCCGGCCGATCTCCTCCCACCTTCCAATGTCGGTCGTGAAGACGCGGGTGCGGACGACGTCCGTCATCCGCGCTCCCGCCCGCGCCAGCGCCGCCTCGACGTTCTTCAGCACCTGGATCGTCTGCGCGTACGGGTCGCCGGGGCCGACGACTTTGCCCTCGTCGTCGATCGCCGTGGTGCCCGCCACGTAAATATGGGGTCCCACCTTTACCGCCCGCGAATAGCCGACGATCGGCTCCCATGGGGCGCCGCTGGAGATGTTCTGCCGCGCGTTCGCCATCGGTCCCTCCTCCAATAGAAAGTTTTTCCGCCGCGCGAATTCTGGCACACCTCTTGCTCTGTAGCCCTTGCGGGGCCCTGGACTCTAAGCCAGGCGCTCCTCCTCGGATTTCACAACGGCTGCAGTGCTTCGGAAGGAGAGTCACGATGGCGAACAGCGCACAGAGCAATTTTCAACAGGCGAAGGATCAGGCGAAGGACGCCGCGAGCGGCGTCAAGCAGCAGGCCAAGAGCCTCGCCAGCGATGCCAAGGAGCAGGCCAAGGACCTGGCCGGCCAGGCGGGCGACCACGTGCAGGAGCTCGTCGGCCAGCAGAAGGACCAAGCCGCGGACCGCCTCGGCTCGCTGGCTACCGCGCTACGCGAGGCCGGCCAGAAGCTGAACCAGGACCAGCAGGCCGGCGATTTCGGCCGGTACGCCGACCGTGCCGCCCTGCAGGTCGAGCGTCTCTCCAGGTACCTGCGCGAGAGCGATCTCCGCGGCTTCGTCCGCGACACCGAGAGCTTCGCGCGGCGCCGTCCCGAGGTCTTCCTCGGCGGCACGCTGATCGCGGGCCTGATGCTGGCCCGGTTCCTCAAGGCCTCGACTCCGGACCAGGGAAACGGCTCCAGGCCCGGCAACTTCGGACCCCAGGGCAACGTCCGCGCCGGTTATCAGCCCTCGCGCGGCGCTTCCCAGATGTCGACGGGGTTTTGAGCCATGGCGGTTGCCAGCGAACGCAAGGATGAACGGTCCATCGGCCAACTGCTGAAGGAACTGACGCAGGAATCCAGCACACTTCTCAAGCAGGAGGTGAGCCTCGCCAAGACGGAGATCGGAGAGAAGGCTTCGCGCGTCGGAGCCAACCTCGGCGAGGTGGCGGTCGGAGGAGGGGTCGCGCTCCTCGGCGCCATCGCCCTGCTGCTGTTCGCGATCAATGCTCTGGCGTCGCTCCTCGGCAAGTTCATGTCACCGGGAGTCGCCGTCTGGCTGGCGCCGCTGATCGTCGGCGGGATCCTCGCCGCGGTCGGCTACTCCCTGGTCAAGAAAGCCCTCGCCACTCTCAAGCAAGAGAGCATCACTCCCCAGAGAACCACCCAAAGCTTGCAGGTGAACAAAGCATGGCTCAAACAGAAGATTTCGTGACCGACAATCCGGACCTGGGCGGCAGCAGCTCTGGGCGGAGCTCCAAGGAGATCCGTTCCGAGATCGACCGCACCCGCTCCGACATGGACGAGACCTTCGCGGCGCTCGACGCGAAGATGACCCCCAGAGAGATCGGCCTGGAGCTCTGGAGCCTGTTCAAGGGGGGCTCCAGCACCGGCGTCAGCAAGCTCTGGCAGGTCGCCCGCGAGCATCCGATGCCCGCGGCAGTGGTCGGCCTCGGCCTCGGCTGGCTGCTGGTCGATACCTCGCGCAAATCGGACGGCCATGACGGCCGTGACCTCGGGGACTACCGGGGCTATGGCGCCGGCTCCTATCGCCAGGGGTATGCCGGCGATGTCGAGTACGGCGAGAGCTCCGGGGTGCTGTCGGCGGCCAAGGACAAGCTGATGGACGTGGCGGACAGCACCAAGGAGGCCCTCTCCAGCGCCACCGATCGGGTGGGCGACGCCGCCGACTGGACCAAGGAGCATGCCTCCGACCTCGGCCACCAGGTGTCGGACAAGGCTTCGGCCCTGAGCCACCAGGCCCGGGATCGCGCCTCCGCGCTCGGCACCCAGGCGAAGCAGCAAGCGAAGCGGGCTCGCCTCGGCTTCTGGCAGACCATGGAGGAGAACCCCCTCATGGTCGGCGCGGCGGTCCTGGCTCTCGGCGTCATCGCCGGCCTCGCCGTCCCCTCGACCGACAAGGAAGACGAGCTGATGGGCGAGACCCGCGACCACCTGCTCGACGAGGCCAAGGAGGCGGGCCAGCAGGCGCTCGACAAGGGCAAGCACGTCGCCGAGGCCGTGGCCGACAAGGTCAAGCAGGAGGCGCGCAACCAGGGCCTCACCCCCGAAGGCGTGGTCGACAAGGTGAAGACCGTCGCCAAGGAGGCCACCAACACCGCCAAGGAAGAGGCCAAGCGGCAGAACCTGACCCCCGACGCCTTGACGAATCAGGGTCAGCCGGGCCAGCAGGCGCAGCCGCAGGGACAGCAGGCCAGGCCCGCTCAGCCCTCGCAGCAGGCCGCGGGCCAGCCTGAGGCTCAGGGCGCGAAG
>DASWQX010000458.1:0-5111 GCA_036403495.1 Thermoanaerobaculia bacterium | reverse complement strand
GCTCCCCAGAGATAGGCGAGGATGCCGGGCTTGCGTTTCCCCGTCTCCGGGGCTTTGATATCGCTCTGGACCAGCCCGATCGCGCGGAGGGCGTCCCGGGCCACCACGATCTCGCTCTCGTGCCTCTCCTGGAGGCGGAGGTTGAGGGCACGCATGGTGTCCTCGTCCAGGGAGCCGGCAAGGAGGCCGAGGACGGAGCCGACCTCGGGGTGCCGCTTCAGGGTCTCGCCCCGCACCAGGGCTGCGGCTTCATAGGGTGGGAAGAAGTCGCGGTCGTCCTTCAGGACCTTCAGGTTGTAGAGGATGAGCCGGCCGTCGGTGGAGTAGACGTCCAGGGCGTCGATCGTCCGCTGCTTCGCCGCCTGATACTGGATGGCCTGCTGAAGGTGATCGACGGAGCCGAATTCCAGGCCGTAGACCCGCTGCAGACCGAGGAGACCATCCTCGCGCCCCACGAACTCGTGGCCGAAGCCGCCGTGCAGCCCCTTCGCGACGCGGGCGAGATCGGAGATCGTCTCCAGGTGCTCCCGCTCGGCCAACTCGCGGGGGACGGCGATCTCCCAGGAGTTCTCGAAGCCGAGCGGCGCGAGCCACCAGAGGTTCCAGCGCTGGAGGAACTCGGCGCGGACGCGGTTCAGCGTCCGGTCCGGCCCTCCCTGGGCCTTCTCGCCGAGGATCGAGACCAGCCCGGTGCCGGTGTACTCGGGGTAGACGTCGATCGCCCCCGACTTCAGCGCCTCGAAGCAGACCTGCGTGCCGGCGAGGCCGAGCCGGCGCTCCACCTGGAGGTGGGTGCGGCTCTCCAGGAGCTGGGCGAACATCTCGGCGAGCATCCGGCTCTCCTCGAAGTTCTTGGAGCCGACGACGACGCGGTCGGCGGCGTGGGCGGGGAGGGAGGAAAGGAGCAGGAGAAGACCGAGCGCCCATCCCACAAGGTGCATACCCGAAAGAGCCTGAATCTTGCCCCGCGAGGGGCAAAGGCATGTAGCCTGGGGCGTCAGCCCCAGGTAGGCATGGCCCTCAAAAATCCCTGAGCCCCGAAGGGGCGACGGCAGTTGTCCTCGGAGCGAGCGTCCGCCGTCGCCCCTTCGGGGCTTTGGGGTTCCTTCGGCTATCCCTTCCTGGGGCTCACGCCCCAGGCTACATGCCTCTGCCCCACGCGGGGCAAAAACCCCCTTGGGGGCTGGCCTCAGGCGCCTACCCACGCCGAAGCTCCAGCAGCGCCGACACGTAGGGGTCCGCCGGCCGCTCCTCCAGATCCTTCGGGACCCCGAGCTGAAGCAGCCGCCCCGCTTTCATGACGCCGATGCGGTCGGCGAGGCGGAAGGCCTCGTTGAGGTCGTGGGTGACCAGGACGGCGCTCTTGCCGAGGTGCCCCTTCAGCTCCAGGAACTGGCGGTGGAGGTCCAGGCGGGTCAGGGCGTCGAGGGCGCCGAAGGGCTCGTCGAGGAGGATCAGGGGGGGATCGGCGGCGAGGGCGCGCGCGAAGGCCACGCGCTGGCGCTGGCCGCCGGAGAGCTCGGCGGGGAAGCGGCGCCCCTGCGCTTCCGAGAGGCCGACCAGCTCCAGCATCTCGCGCGTCCTCTCGCGGCGACGGTCGCGGTCCCAGCCGAGGAGACGGGGGACGAGCTCGACGTTGCGGTCGATCCGCCAGTGGGGGATCAGGCCGCCGTCCTGCGGCACGTAGCCGATCCGCCGCCGCAGGGCGATCGGATCGAGCTCCGCCACCGGCTTCCCCTCGACCCGCACCGTGCCGGAGGACGGATCGATCATCCGGTTGAAGGTGCGCAGAAGCGTGGTCTTCCCCGAGCCGCTCTCGCCGACCAGCGCCACCGTCTCCCCCGGCTGCACGGCGAGCGTCACGCCGGCCAGGGCCACGGTTCCGGACGCGCCGCCATAGGTCTTGGCGACGTCGAGGGCTTCGAGGAGTGGCTCAGAGGACACGGAGGCGAGCATATACCGGGCGGTGCTACGATCGCGGCACGATGAGCGACGAAACCGTGCAGGACCCGGATTCCGCCAGGGAGGGAGAGGTGCTCGTCCTGGGAGCGCCCGAGGGCTTCCTCCAGAAGATCGTGACTCCCCATCACAGTCTGATCGCCGACGAGCCGAAGAGCGTCGGCGGGACCGACGCGGGTCCCACCCCCTACGACCTGATGCTCGGCGCGCTCGGGGCCTGCACCTCGATGACGCTGCGGATGTACGCCGACCGCAAGCAGATCCCGCTGGAGGGGGTGAAGGTGCGCCTCCGCTACGCCAGGATCCACGCCGTCGACTGCGCCGCCTGCGAGACCAAGGTGGGGAAGATCGACCGCATCGAACGCGAGATCGAGCTCCTCGGCGCCCTCACCGAGGAGCAGCGCCAGCGGCTGCTGGAGATGGCCGACCGCTGCCCCGTGCACCGCACGATGATGTCGGAGATCGACATCGTGACCCGCCTGCGCTGACTCCGCAGAGGTCGCGAAAGCGCGGAGTCCACCCCAGGCTCCGCCCCTGTCATCGGCAGGGGACGAGCGTCCGCTCCACCAGACCCTCCTAAGTCCCTGCTTTTCCTCAACCCGCTGAAAACAAAGAGACGTCCGCCACTGCGGACCCCTGGCATGCTTCTTGGAATCCATGGATAGGCAAGAGCCGGGTGGATGCGAGGACGGGTTGAGAACCGGCGGATCTTTGAAATAGCAGGCAACGCTGCCGCGGAATCTCGAAGCGCCGCGGTGGCTAAGGAACGCAAGACAATTTCCTCTCCCTCCGGTGCCGGGGCGGGTATTAATGCCCTCCGCCCGCCCTGGCCCACTTTTTTTCCTCCTCCTTCCTCCCGTTTCCCCTGATTTCACCGCTTGAGGCTTGTTCCCCGGCTTCAACCCCGATAGAGTCTGACTGCCCGTGCCTGGGCGGCTAAGCCTTTGTGTTGCAAGATATAGCTGGTTATCGATGTCTGTCCATGTCCCCAATCCTCAATCCGTCCATCAGCGATCCGTGAGTCAGGAACCCGTGAGCGAGAACGTCGAGGAGCCGCGCATCCTGGCGCGCGCCGAGCACCCGATCTCCCGCCGGGACATCGACAAGAACGCCCTCAAGGTCCTCTACCGCCTGCACAGCTCCGGCTATCTGGCCTACCTGGTCGGGGGGAGCGTGCGCGACCTGATGATGGGGCGCACGCCGAAGGACTTCGACATCGGCACCAACGCCAAGCCGAACGAGATCCGCCGGCTGTTCTCCAACTCGCGGATCATTGGCCGGCGCTTCCGGCTGGTCCACGTCTTCTTCCACGACGGCAGCACCGTCGAGGTCTCGACCTTCCGCCGCGATCCCGATCCTGAGGAGCAGCGGACCGAGCCGGGCGAGCTGCTGATCACCAGCGACAACACCTACGGCACGCCGCGGCAGGACGCCTTCCGCCGCGACTTCACGGTCAACGCCCTGTTCTACAGCGTCGGCGACTACTCGGTGATCGACCACGTGGGGGGCATCGAGGACCTCGACCGCAAGCTGATCCGCGCCATCGGCGACCCTGAGCTCCGCTTCCGCGAGGACCCGGTCCGCATGCTGCGCGCCTGCGAGTTCGCGGGGCGGATGGGGTTCGGCATCGAGACCCGGACCCAGGAGGCGATCCACCGCCACAGCAGGGAGCTGGAGAAGGCCTCGCCCGCGCGGGTGACCGAGGAGATCATCCAGCTCCTGAAGTGCGGCCGGGCCGGCGCCGCCATGCAGTGGATGCTCGAGCTCGACCTGCTGCCGGTGCTCCTCCCCGAGGCCTACGCCATGCTGAGCGCAGGGGCGCGGGGCTTAGGGGACTTCGGGCAGATCCTGCCGGTGATCGACCGCATGGTCGCCCAGGACCGGCCGCTCTCCGACACCGGCCTGCTGGCCGCGCTGCTGCTCCCCAAGGTGATGCTCCGGCGCATGGACATCGAGGCGCAGGACGGCAAGCCGATGAGCCGGCCGGCGATCGAGGTGATGATCCAGGAGGAGCTGGCGCCCTTCTTCGCGCGCCTCACCCTCTCCAACCTGCGCGCCCAGCAGGTCTACCACGCCCTGATGGGCTTCCAGCGCCTTTGCGAGCCCAACTGGACACCGCACGAGCGGCTGAAGCTGGCCCGCAAGCCCTACTTCGACGACTCCCTGCTGCTGTTCGAGATCCTCGTCCTGGCCACCGGCGAGGGGCAGGATGCGCTCGCCGCCTGGCAGACCGCCGCGCGCCGCCGGCCGCCGCTCAAGGCCCCCGCCGAGAGCGAGGCGGGCGTGCGCCCACGCCGCCGCCGGCGCCGCCGGCCGCCCGCCTGACCCGCCTTGTGACAAGTTTCACAAACCAGGTGCCACAAACCAGGAGCGCTTGGATTAGGATGGGGTCCGGTCCGAGATTCCGATGAGGAAAACCCATGTCCTGGTTCACTGATCTCTATCGATCCGCGGTGGGCAAGAAGGCGGTGATGGCCGTTACCGGCATCCTCCTCTTCGGCTTCGTCGTCGTCCACCTGATCGGCAACCTCAAGCTGTACGAGCCCGGCCTCTACCAGGCCCCCGGCGAGAACGGCCCGGGCGTGCACTATCTCAACGCCTACGGCGTCTTCCTGCGCCATATCGGAGCCCCGGCGCTGCCGGCGTACGGCGCGCTCTGGATCGCCCGCGCGGTCCTGCTGGCGGCCGTCCTCCTCCACATGTGGGCGGCCTGGCAGCTCACGTTGATGAGCCGCGCGGCGCGCCCCCAGGGGTACGCGGTGCGCCCGAAGATCCACACCACCTACGCCTCGCGGACGCTGCGCTGGGGCGGCGTGATCATCCTGCTCTTCGTGATCTACCACCTGCTCGACCTCACGCTCGGCGTCGTCAACCCCGGCTTCGTCGAGGGGGACGTCTACCGCAACGTGATCGCCAGCTTCTCGCGCTGGTACGTGTCGCTCTTCTACATCCTGGCGCAGGTGGCGCTCGGCTTCCATCTCTATCACGGGCTCTGGAGCCTGTTCCAGTCGCTGGGCTGGAACCAGCCGCGCTTCAACCTCTGGCGCAACGGCTTCGCCCACGCCTTCGCCTGGATCATCACGATCGGCAACATCTCGTTCCCGCTGGCCGTGCTGACCGGCCTGGTCCGTTAGGAGCGCGCATGACGATGG
>DASWQX010000457.1:0-4308 GCA_036403495.1 Thermoanaerobaculia bacterium | reverse complement strand
AACCCCATGGAACGAATGCACCTGAAAATCGACGGCATGAGCTGCGGGCACTGCGTGGCCCGCGTCGAAAAGGCCTTGAAGAAGCTGGACGGCGTGGCGGTCGTCCGCGTCGAAGTTGGCGACGCCGAGATCGTCCACGATCCGGTGAAGGTCCCGTTCGCCCGCATCCGCGAGGCGCTCGACGACGCCGGCTACACGGCTCATTCCGTGGCGAGGACCGAGAGGGTGGCATGAGCGCCGTCGGGGCCATTGCGCTCACCCCGCCCGGGCTTCGATCGGCTTCGTGGCCTGCGACCTCATCCCCGACCCTTCTCCTAGAGGAGAAGGGGGACGACTGCGATGCGGTCCCCGTTGGGCCCTCCCTCTCCTTTAGCTCTGTCAGCTCGGCGGGCCGAGCACATGGTGTGGAGGAACAAGTCGCCTTGTTCCTCAGGAGGAGAGGGATTGAGGGTGAGGTCGCAGGCCACAAACATTGCCTTGAGGCCCGGGCCGGGTGGAGATTCCCGTGGCCGCCCCGATGACATCCAACGCGGCCGGGAGGCGGATCGACATCCCCGTGCAGGGCATGACCTGCGCCGCCTGCCAGGCGAACGTGCAGCGGGCGCTCCAGCGCCAGCCCGGCGTGCTCGACGCCGCGGTCAACTTGATGATGAAGAGCGCGGCGGTGACCTACGATCCGGCCGTCATCCGCCCGGAGGCGCTGGTCGAGGCGATCCGCGACACCGGCTACGAGGCCGAGCTGCCGCGGCCGGAAGTGACCGCCTTCGCCGAGCAGGAGGCGAGCGACCGGGCGGACGCGGCGGAGCTTCGGGACCTGCGGCGGAAGGCGATCGCCGCCGGCGCCGCCGGCGTCTTCGCCATGATCGTCTCGATGCCCCTTATGGCCGCCGGCGCCCACCAGGGCCCGGTCGGCGATCCGTTCATGCGCTGGGCAATGCAGTCGCTGACCCCCGCCCTGCGCGCCGCGCTGCCGTGGCTCTATCGGATCCCACCCGCGATCCTCTCCTATTCACTGCTCGCCCTCACGGTCATCGTGATGGCCTGGGCCGGCCGGCACTTCTACGTCCGCGCCTGGTCCGCCCTCCGCCACCGCTCGGCGGACATGAACACCCTGGTCGCCGTGGGCACCGGCGCGGCGTTCCTCGACTCGGCCCTCGCCACGCTGGCCCCCGGCCTCTTCCTGTCGCGCGGCGTCGCCCCGGACGTCTACTACGAGGCGGTGGTGATCATCATCGCCCTCATCCTCACCGGCAACGCCTTCGAGGCGCGGGCCAAGGGGCGCACCTCGGCCGCCCTGAGGGCCCTGGCCGCCCTGCAGCCGAAGACGGCGCGGGTGCTGCGCGGCGATCAGGAGATGGATGTCCCCGTCGAGACGGTCGCGGCGGGGGACACGGTGGCCGTCCGCCCGGGCGAGCGGGTGCCGGTCGACGGCGAGGTGCTCTCAGGCGTCAGCGCCGTCGACGAGTCGATGCTCACCGGCGAGTCGATGCCGGTCGCTAAGCAGGCCGGCGACCGGGTGATCGGCGGCACGATCAACCGTACGGGCGCCTTCCGCTTCCGCGCCACGACTCTGGGGGCGGACAGCGCGCTGGCGCAGATCGTCAAGCTGATGCGCGAGGCCCAGGGGTCGCGGGCGCCGATCCAGAAGCTCGCGGACCGCATCAGCGCCGTCTTCGTGCCGGTGGTGATTGGGCTGGCGCTGGCCACTTTCGCCATCTGGCTCGTGGCCGAGGGCTCGGGCGTCCGCGCCTTCGCGGCGGCGGTCGCCGTGTTGATCATCGCCTGCCCCTGCGCGATGGGGCTGGCGGTGCCGACGGCGGTGATGGTGGCGACCGGCCGCGGCGCCCAGCTTGGCATCCTGTTCAAGGGGGGCGAGGCGCTCCAGCGAGCCGGCGACGTCACCACCGTGGTGCTCGACAAGACGGGCACCCTCACCGAGGGGCGCCCCACGGTGACCGACCTGATCCCGGCCCCCGGCTCGACCCGGAGCGCCGACCAGCTCCTGCGCCTGGTGGCCGGGCTCGAAGCCTCCTCCGAGCACCCGCTGGCCGACGCCGTGGTGCGCCACGCCCGGGAGCGGGGGCTGATCGTCCCGAGGGCCGAGGAGTTCCAGTCGGTCACCGGCCGCGGCGCCGTCGGGGTCGTGGAGGGCTCCTTCCTCGCCGCCGGCAACGAGCGGCTGATGGACGACTACGCCGTCGATCCCGCGCCGCTGGCGGCCGACGCCGACCGCCTGACCGGCGAGGGGAAGACGGCGATCCACGTGGCGGTGGACGGCCGACTGGCCGGTCTGCTGGCCGTGGCCGACCCGCTCAAGGGCACCTCGCGCGAGGCGGTGGCGCGGCTGCGGCGGATGGGGCTGGAGGTGGTGCTGCTCACCGGCGACAACCGGCGGACCGCCGAGGCGATCGCCCGCGAGGCGGGGATCGACCGCGTGGTGGCCGGCGTGCTCCCGGAGGGGAAAGTGGCGGAGGTCCGGCGGCTGCAAGGCGAAGGGAAGGTGGTCGCCATGGTGGGCGACGGCATCAACGACGCCCCGGCCCTCAGCGCCGCCGACCTCGGCCTCGCCATCGGCACCGGCGCCGATGTGGCGGTCGAGGCGAGCGACGTGACGCTGATGCGCGGGGACCCGCGCGGCATCGCGACGGCGGTGGCGCTGTCCCGCCGCACGCTGCGGACGATGCGGCAGAACCTCTTCTGGGCCTTCATCTACAACGTGATCGGGATCCCCATCGCGGCGGGCGCCCTCTACCCCGCCTTCGGGCTCCTGCTCTCCCCCATCCTGGCGAGCGCGGCGATGGCCTTCAGCTCGGTCAGCGTGGTGACCAACAGCCTGCGCCTGGGGCGGGCGCGGGTGTCCTGAAGCGACGGCTTGAGAGGAGTACCGAGATGGCGCTGAAGCTCGAAGAAGAGACCGCGGAGGTCGCCGGCTGCGGCTGCGGCTGCGGCACCCGTTCCGAGGAGGGGCGTAAGGCGGTCGCCGTCGATCCCGGGATCAAGGACCGCAACCTGAAGCGCCTGCGGCGGATCGAGGGGCAGGTGCGCGGCCTCCAGAAGATGGTCGAGGAGGACCGCTACTGCCCGGACATCCTGACGCAGGTCTCCTCCGTCCAGGAGGCCCTGCGCGCCGTCGGCCGCGAGCTGATGCGCAACCACCTCAAGCACTGCGCCACGCAGGCCATCCGCTCCGGCGACGGCAACGCCGCCGAGGCCACGTACGACGAGCTGATCGAGATGATCTACCGGCACAGCCGGTGAGCGCTATCATCCCCTCCATGAAGCCGACGGCTGAGGGGGATCAGGTGTTGATCATCGGGGGCGGCGTCGCCGGCCTCTGTTGCGCGCTGCGGCTCCAGGAGAAGGGGATCCCCTGCGTGATCCTCGAAGCGGCCGACGCCCCTGGCGGGCGGGTGCGGACGGACTCCGTGGACGGCTTCCTCCTCGACCGCGGCTTTCAGGTCCTCCTGACCGCCTATCCGGAAGCCCGGCGGCTCCTCGACTACCCGGCGCTGCGGCTGGGGACGTTCTCCCCCGGCGCGCTGGTCCGGGTCAACAACCGGTTCCACCGCGTCTCCGATCCCTTCCGCCAGCCCTGGACCCTGCCGGCCACACTGGCGGCGCCGATCGGGAGCCTCGCAGACAAGCTGGCGATCGCCCGCCTGCGCCACCACGTGCGGCAGGGAACGCTCGAGGAGATCTGGGCGCGGCCGGAGACCTCGGCTCTGGAGGCGCTGCGAAGCTTCGGCTTCAGCCAGCGGATCGTGGACTCGTTCTTCCGCCCCTTCCTCGGCGGCATCTTCCTGGAGACCGATCTCGCCACCTCCAGCCGTATGCTGGAGCTCGTCTTCCGTATGTTCAGCCAGGGGCGGGCCGCCCTGCCGGCCGCCGGGATCGGCGCCATCCCCGACCAGCTCGCCAGCCGTCTGCTCCCCGGGACGCTGCGGACGGGCGCGCGGGTGGAGCTGATCGGCGAGGGACGAGTCGTGCTGCGGTCGGCGGAGCGGGTGCCGGCGGCGGCCGTGGTGATCGCGACCGAGGCGCCCGAGGCGGCGCGCCTCCTGCCGGAGCTCCACCCGCCGGGCGCGCACGACACCGCCTGCCTCTACTTCGCCGCCGCCCGGGCGCCGGTCTCGCGGCCGATCCTGGTCCTCAACGGCGAGGGGAACGGCCCGGTGGACAACCTCTGCGTGCCGAGCGCCGTGGCCCCCTCCTACGCGCCGGCGGGCCAGGCGCTGATCTCGGCGACGGTGGTGGGAGCGTCCGGCGCCGACGAGAAGAGCCTGGAGATCGAGGTCCGCCGCCACCTCA
>DASWQX010000456.1:0-4462 GCA_036403495.1 Thermoanaerobaculia bacterium | reverse complement strand
GGCTGGCCCACGACATCTTCGCCCCGCGCTTCCTGCTCAAAAGGCCGCTCCTGCTCGCCCTGGAGCCCTGGGGACCCGGTGAGGCAGGCCCCCCGGTCCTGCTCATCGACGAGATCGACCGCACCGACGAGCCGTTCGAGGCGTTCCTGCTGGAGATCCTCAGCGACTTCCAGGTGACCATCCCCGAGATCGGCACGGTGCGGGCGCCTTCCCCGCCGATCGTCGTGCTCACCTCCAACCGCACGCGCGAGATCCACGACGCCCTCAAGCGGCGCTGCCTCTACCACTGGATCGGCTATCCCGACGCGGCGCGCGAGCTGGAGATCCTGCGCCTGCGCGCCCCCGAGCTGGCGGCGGCGCTCGGCGAGCAGATCGTCGCCTTCGTGCAGCGGCTGCGCACGGCCGACCTGTTCAAGCTGCCGGGGGTCGCCGAGACGATCGACTGGGCTCGCGCGCTGATGGCGCTCGACCAGGTGACGCTGGAGGCCGGCACCGTCAACGCCACGCTGGGTGTGCTGCTCAAATACCAGGACGACATCGAGAAGATCGCGGGTGCACCGGTCGCCGAGATGCTGGGCGGAATACGACTTTAAGACAAGATTTTAATCAATTCGTCATCTTGGGCGCTTTTGCCGCCCCGAAGAGCACTCTACTTAGGGTAGGCAGTCTCATATCCACGGTAGGTGCCTCAAGGAGGTAGGTCTCATGATGGCCAGATTCCGTTTCCCGTCGTGGCTCGGTCTCACCCTTTCGCTGCTCCTGACCGTCCTGCTCGCGGCCCCGGCCCAAGGCCAGGTCGCGAAGCAGGGCAACGATGTCCTGTCGTCGCTCGCTTTCCAGCATGAGCGGCTCAATGCCGCGGAGGACGTCGAGCTGCTCGACAACGTCCGCGCGGTCACCGACAAATCGCTGCAGAACGGCTGGGAAGCCTTCCGCATCGGCGCCGGCCCCGCCGCCGAGTGGCAGGCCTCGATCGACAAGCGCACGGGCCGGGTCACCTTCGCCGAGGGTGGCAACATCGCCTGGATCCCGGGCCGCGGCAACGCCATGAGCGCCCAGGACCTCGCCGGCCTCCTGAAGGGCAAGCCGGCCGTTGACCTGGAGGTCATGGACGGCATCGCGCGCGCCTACCTGCCGCGGGTCAAGAGCCTGCTTGGCGTCGATCCGGCGCAGCTCGTGCTGAACCGGGCGCGCTCCGGTCAGCCGGCCGGACATCTCTGGTTCGTGGACTACGACGTCGTGCGCGAAGGGCTCCCCGTCGAGGGGGCGCGCGTCATCTTCCGCGTCAACAATGGCAACCTGATCCAGTATGGCTCGGAGAACCTTCCCGTTCCCAGCGCCAAGGTCCCCCCGACCCGGTTGACCGGGAAGCAGGCGCTGGCCGCCGTCGCCGCATACATCTCCGGCTTCCAGGCCGGTGATTCGTTCCGCGACTCCGGCAGCCTTCACCTTCTGCCGGCCAGCATCCCGAGCGACCGCTTCGCCGAGGGCTATGAGACCGGCAACGGCCGCGGCCTGGTCAAGGTCTGGCAGTTCGTCTTCCATCGCGAAGGCGTGATGGGGACCTGGCGGGCTCGCGTCGACGCCGCCACCGGCGAGATGCTCGAGCTCTCCGACGTCAACGAGTACGCGCAGGCGACCGGCGGCACCTACCTGAACTCGCCGGCGACCGGCCCCGAGGTCGTGCGGCCGATGCCCTTCGCCAACCTCTCGTCCGGCGGCTTCTCCAACTCGGCCGGCCTCTACACCTTCCCCGGCAGCGCCATCACCTCGACCCTCGCCGGCCAGTACGTGAAGATCGCCGATACCTGCGGCGCGATCTCGCAGGGCTCGGACGGCTCCGGCAACCTCGCCTTCGGCACCTCGACCAGTACCGACTGCATCACGCCGGGCCACGGCGGTGTGGGCAACACCCACTCCTCGCGCGAGCAGTTCTACCAGGTGAACCGGATCAAGGAAGTGGTCCGCGGCTGGCTGCCGGCCAACACCTGGATCAACACGCAGCTCACCGTCAACGTCAATCTGAACCAGACCTGCAACGCCTACTGGAACGGCTCGACGCTCAATTTCTTCAAGTCGGGCGGCGGCTGCGCCAACACCGGCCAGATCGCCGGCGTGTCGCTGCACGAGTTCGGCCACGGCATCGACCAGAACGACGGCACCGGCACCGCCACCGACGGCGCCACCGGCGAGTCCTACGGCGACACCACGGCGCTGATCGCGCTCCACGACTCCTGCCTCGGCGAGGGCTTCCTGTCGAGCAACTGCGCCGGCTACGGCGACGCCTGCACGGCCTGCACCGGCGTCCGCGACGCCGACTATGCCAAGCACGCCTCCAACACGCCGGCC
This sequence comes from Thermoanaerobaculia bacterium, assembly GCA_036403495.1. Taxonomy (GTDB): domain Bacteria; phylum Acidobacteriota; class Thermoanaerobaculia; order Multivoradales; family UBA5704; genus DATARR01. The sequence goes on along the minus strand of DASWQX010000456.1, from coordinate 2,113 downwards.
ACGCCGACAACTTCATTCGCGTCCATTGCCCGGCGGCTTCCGGCGGCGCCGGCCCCTGCGGCAAGGAAGTCCACTGCGAGTCCTACGTGCCGACCGAGACGATGTGGGACCTCGCGGCCCGCGACCTGCCGAGCCCCGGCACGGGCGTCGCCTGGACGATCCTCGACCGCCTCTGGTACCTCTCGCGCAACACTGCCACCAAGTCCTTCGCCTGCACCACCGGCACGACCTATACGTCGAACGGCTGCAGCGCCGGCTCGCTCTGGAAGGTGTTCCGCGCCGTCGACGACGACAACGGCAACCTGAACGACGGCACGCCGCACGGTGGCGCGCTGTTCGCGGCGTTCAACCGCCACAGCATCGCCTGCACCACCGACACGGGCGCTTCCACGACGTTCGCCGGCTGCACGCCGCCGGCCTCGCCGACGCTCTCCGTGGCCGCCGGCAACAACGCGGCGACGGCCACCTGGTCGGCCTCCGGCTCGTCGGTCTACGACGTGTTCCGCAACGAGTCGGGCTGCAACGCCGGCTTCACCAAGATCGCTTCCGGCACGTCGGCCACGTCGGTCACCAACAACGACGTCGCCAACGGCCTCACCTACTTCTACCAGGTGACCGCCTTCCCGAGCGGCAACGAGGCCTGCGCCTCGCTCCCCTCCACCTGCATCTCGGTCACCCCGACCGTCACCACGACCCCTGACTTCACGATCGCCGCCGCGCCGACCGCGGTTTCGATCGCGCAGGGCAACACCGGCACCTCGACGATCACCACCGCGGTCTCCGGCGGCTTCAACTCCGCCATCTCGCTGTCCGCCTCCGGCCTGCCGGCCGGCGTGACCGCCTCCTTCAGCCCGGCCTCGATCGCGGCGCCCGGCTCCGGCAGCTCGACGCTGACCTTCACCGTCAGCTCGACCGCCACCCTCGGCACCTCGACCGTCACCATCACGGGCACCGGCGGCAGCACCACCCACACCGCCACCGTCGCCCTGACCATCACCAGCGTCCCGACTCCGGACTTCACCATCGTGGCCGCGCCGACCGCGCTGTCGGTCGCCAAGGGTTCGGCGGGCACCTCCACCATCACGACGGCCATCTCCGGCGGCTTCAACTCCGCCATCTCGCTGTCCGCCTCCGGCCTGCCGGCCGGCGTGACCGCCGCCTTCAGCCCGGCCTCGATCGCGGCGCCCGGCTCCGGCAGCTCGACGCTGACCCTCACCGTCGCCTCGACGGCGACCGCCGGCACCTCGACGATCACCATCACCGGCACCGGCGGCACCAAGACCCACACCGCCACCGTCGCTCTGACGGTGACCGGCGGCACCCTCCAGCTCATCGTCAACCCCGGCTTCGAGACCGGCACGGCGTCCCCCTGGACCATGACCGCCGGCGTCCTCGACAGCTCCACCGGTGAGGCGGCCCATTCCGGCCTCTGGAAGGCGTGGATGGACGGCTACGGCACCACCCACACCGACAGCATCCTGCAGACGGTGTCGATCCCGTCGACCGCCGTGTCCGCGACCCTGTCCTTCTGGCTCCACATCGACACGGCCGAGACGACCACCGTCACCGCGTTCGATACCCTGAAGGTGCAGATCCGCAACACCTCCGGCACGGTCCTCTCGACCCTCGCCACCTACTCCAACCTGAACAAGAACACGGGCTTCGCTCAGAAGAGCTTCGACGTGACCTCGTTCAAGGGCCAGACCATCCAGGTCTTCCTGGTCGGCGTCGAGGACACCTCGCTGCAGACCTCCTTCGTGGTCGACGACTTCCTCCTGAACGTCAACTAGACGTCAGGTTAGAAGCCTCGATCCACCGGCGCCCCTTCCCCTCGCGGGGGTGGGGCGTTTTCCTTTTTTGCGGCTCGGCTCAAACCCCGAGCCGCACCTCTCCTGTAGGACCACCTTCAGTCAGGAGGCTTTGATGTTTAAAATGAATTGGATCACCGCAGCAACCGTCGTAACCCTCGCCGCGAGCGCCGCCGGCGCCGCCCCCCTCCACCAGACCTGGCCGTCGGCCGACCAGCAGCTCAAGGTCGCCCACGTCGAGCCCGGTACCGCGCTCGAGAAGCTGATCCTGAACAATCAGGATTTCGGCATGCTGCGGCCCGCGG